>JAVEUP010000083.1:0-33916 GCA_034005525.1 Thermoguttaceae bacterium
ATCGACATCCCAAGTCCCGTTGACCGCGGCCGACACGGCCGCCCAGCATCGTCGCGTTATCCGCCGCGCTCTCGTCGAGCACGGCTATTTATCCACGAACTGGAGGTTCATTACCCTACCACTAAAACCCAAGAAATCGGCAAGAATTACGTAGCGGACACAAACGGCGACGGCACGATCAACCTCGACGTCTGGACCCGCAAGACGGTCGAAAACCGGCCGGACGGCAGCACGTACACCGTCTATACAGGGCTGAAATCGACTCTGGGGCGGGGTTTCTTCAAGTGGCTTGGCCGATTCAATGTTGCTGCAACGGTTGTCGAAGGACTCATATCTCTTCGCGTTGAGGCGTACTGTGCTGCTCTTTGTGGAAGTATGCCTAGCGGCTGGAGGTATAAGCGGCCGGACCACTGAGTGAGGTCAACGTAGTCCCAATTACATGTAAGCATACAGATGGACGATGTCGCATGGCTTATTGTTGGTGGTGTCGTGATTGCTCTTGTCGTCGTCACCATCGTTGTCCAAGTCGCGAGCACACGTGCGGCACGACGACGGCGCGACCATTTACGCATGCGGCCGGTGCATTCGCTTGTTCAGTGGTACGAGCAGAGCTACAAGCCCGCCGGTGTACGGTTTTGCAGCGCGTTGCTTGTTGCTGAACGTCTCGCCAAGTGCCTCGGTTGCCATGTCACGCAGCTGCTTGCAACAGACCGATTCGCAGGGGAACTTGCGATCAAAGGGTTATCGTGTCTTGCACTCGGTTCAGATGATGAGATGGATGCGTTCGAAGTAGAGATATATAACCTCGTTGGTAAATCAGTCGGCTCTTTGCCCTTGCACACGGCCGAGACTGTCGTTGACCTCGTCAGAATATGCGACGAATTCATTCATCGGAAACCGGAGCCTTGACTCCACGGCGCGCGACAGCAATCCTCGACAGATCGCTATCCTATTGGAATGGGAAGGCCGAAACGGATAACGCTGGGCGGGTACGTTTATCACGTTCTCAATCGTGCCAACGGGCGGCTGCGCATCTTTAAGAAGAAGGAGGACTTCGCGGCCTTCGAGGCGATTCTCGCCGAAGGTATGAGAAGATCGGGGTCAGGCTTGCACTTTACACTTTACGAAGGCTCTTTCAGGGAGGGGTCGGGAGTCTTTACCTTGAGTCTGATGCAGAAGGCCAATGACGGCCGCGGGGGCGAGGCGTCGATTCGAGGCCTAACCGCTTTGCGGTGCGCTGCGGCCAATCGTCGTGGCATGACCTGGGACTACCATGCTCCACCACGACTGTCCAG
This sequence comes from Thermoguttaceae bacterium, assembly GCA_034005525.1. Lineage (GTDB taxonomy): Bacteria > Planctomycetota > Planctomycetia > Pirellulales > Thermoguttaceae > PWXP01. The sequence goes on from JAVEUP010000083.1 coordinate 1,296, forward strand.
GGTAAAGCCCCCGGCTCTTTCATGGTATCGTTTACGCGTCCTTGACACGTCTTGTACACCAGAGTGAACCGCAGCCCCGCAGGAAAGCCGCTCGGCGCGCCAGCGGCCACCAGCCACGCAGCGACATCCGGAGCCACGCGCCCTACGCACTCGCTAGTCCATTCCCAACGCAAACAGCTTTCTCCAGAGCCCGAGGCGGAACAAGAATGGGATCAAACCAGTTGGCCTTGACAACCACAAATTGAACACCCCAGGGCAGTTTCTTGTGAAGGCTCTTCCGTTTCTAGGTGCGGACAGCCTTTGTTTCAGGGACGGCACAGCGGCGTGTGCCTACTACATTGCCGCGCCCTGCCCCTAGAAACGGAAGAGCCCCTGTGAACGGTTACCCGGTCGGCCGTTGCCGCTATCCGGTAAACGTTCCCTCAAGCGGGCTGCTGGCCGTGGCGTAGAGCTTCTTGGGAATCCTTCCGGACCGATACGCCAGCCGGCCGGATTCGGTGGCCAGCCGCATGGCCCGGGCCATGCGAACCGGATCCTTCGCGTGGGCGATGCCGGTGTTCAGCAGGACGCCGTCGGCGCCCAGTTCCATGGCCACCGTCACGTCGCTTGCCGTGCCGACGCCGGCGTCGACGATGACCGGGTAATCCGGGTCGCCATCCTTGAGGTACTCGAGGCAGATTCTAATAGCATTGGGATTGAGAACGCCCTGGCCCGAGCCGATCGGGCTACCCGCCGGCATGACGCTCGTGGCGCCTGCCTCCTTCAGCCGGCGGGCCGTCACCGGGTCGTCACTTGTGTAGACGAGCACCTGAAAGCCGTCGGCCACGAGTCGTGCGGTGGCGTCGACGGAGGCAATCGGGTCCGGCAGCAGGGTCTTCTGGTCGCCCAGCACTTCAAGCTTGACCCAATCGGCGCCGGGATTGCCCATTTGCTCGAGAATCTCGCGTCCAAGTCGAGCGACGCGCACGGCGTCGTCGGCAGTGAAGCATCCGGCCGTATTAGGCAGGATGACGTAGCGGTCGGTGTCGATGAAGTCGAGCAAACTGCGCCCTTCGGCATCGAACAGCCGCTCGCGGCGGACGGCGACGGTAATGCACTGCGTGCCGGAAACGTCCAGCGCCTCACGCATCACCTGATAGTCAGCATACTTGCCGGTACCCACGATCAGCCGGCTCGCCAGAGTGTGCCGGCCAAGTTGCAGTGGTTCGGCGGAAGACGCGTCGGTAGTCATTTGGCGGAACGCGGCCAAGTGCCGCGTGTGAATGGGGAACGGCAGCCGGAACTTAACCCCCGCCTACCAGCGTCACTACTTCTACCACGTCGCCGTCGGCAAGGGGGTGTTCGGCATGGTTCCGCTTGGGAACCAAACTCGTATTCACCTCGACGGCAACATGCTTGCCCCCAACGCCAAGCTGGTCAAGCAGCATGGCAACTGAGGCATCGGATGGCAAGTCATAGGACTTTCCGTTGAGGCAAATCTGCACGATACCATCTCGCTGGCAGAAAGAAAGGGGCACTCCCTGCGGCGCCCCGCCCATGTTGACTGGGCGCGCAACCTACTCGCGGGCGGCCGCAGCCCGGAATTTACTGACCGCCACGCGGACCAGCGGTGTCATGATGGGCCGGTTGGCGGCGTGCAGGGGGGGCGACCAGGGAATTGCGTACGCCGCAACGTTGCCGGTCGTCACCTCGGCCACGTAGACCACCGCCGAACTCGGCTGGAGTTGTGCCCCGCCGCGCCGCAAGTTGGCCATTCCGGTGACCATCAGGAACCTGGGGTTCTTGGTGGGATCCACTCCGAGGTCCTGGAGAACGTTGCCGTTGAAGAACGCGGTGAAACCGTCTACTGTGGCGTTCTTCCCCAATACCATTGCCCGAAGATCGCCGGTGAGAAAATCGAGGAAGTAGACGGCCTCGAATTCGCCATCGACCGGACCGGTTGCGATGGCGAACGTGTCGATCCGATCGGTTGCCACGGCATGGATGGGCGTGGTGGGAAGGAGCCCGCTCAACAGAATTCCCCCCAGAAGACCAATCGCAAGCCAGGCAGAACGGCTACCCAAGACGCGACGAAACATGACATGACCTCCTAATACCCCGTAGAAGGGGGTTCTTGGGGCAATGCGGTCGGCAGACACCGCCCGACCATAAACTAATGTACGTATGATACTCGATCGGGTTCGTCTTTGCCAGAGGCAATTCCCGGACGCAGGATTCGGCTTCGGGGGACGGCGCGTGGCATGAGAATCGGTCCCGGCACTTGCCCGAAACTCTAGTGGCGAAAAAAACCGTCGGCTCCGCCCCTTGTCAATCGCTCGCCGCCCTCGTATAAACTTCGTAAGCGTTCCACCACGTTCGCTTGGAACAAGTTCACTTGCCGCTGATTTGGGCCAAGGAGAGAATCAATGGAGAGCATCAATATTGCGCTGATCGGCCAGGGGTTCATGGGCCGGTCCCACTCGAACGCGTGGGCACAGGTGAGGAAGTTCTTCCCGGTGCCGCTCATGCCGGTCATGCATACCGTATTCGGGCAGGAGGTAGAAAACCCGCAATTGTTCGCCGAGAACTGGGGTTGGCAGAACGCCGCAACCGACTGGGAAGCCGTCGTTCGTTCGCCCGAGGTTGGGCTGGTCGACGTGGTGACACCAAACTACGCGCACGCCCCGGTCGCCAAGGCGGCGATTGCCGCGGGCAAACATGTGTCATGTGAGAAGCCAATCGCCGGCACCCTGGCTGATGCACGCGAAATGGTTCAAGCAGCAAAGGCGGCCGGGATCAAGACGTTCGTGTGGTTCAACTACCGGCGATGCCCTGCGGTGGCCCTGGCCCATCAACTCGTTCAGACCGGCCGGCTGGGCGATATTCGGCACGTGCGGGCACATTACTTGCAGGATTGGGCCGACGAGTCAATTCCGCTTGCTTGGCGGTTTGACAAGAACCTGGCCGGCTCCGGCGCCCACGGCGATTTGAACGCTCACATCATCGACATGACCCGCTTTGTCACCGGGCAGGAAATCACGGAGATTTGTGGGGCAATCGCCGAGACGTTCATCAAGCAGCGATCGCTGATCCAGGGTGTCGCAGGCGGTGGACTGACCGACGGCAAGAGCGACGCCACGATGATGGGCGACGTTACCGTGGACGACACGGTGCTGTTCCTCGCGCGTTTTTCCGGCGGGGCCGTAGCCAGTTTCGAGGCCGCTCGCCAAGCCACCGGAAACCAGAACCGCAACGGGTTCGAGATCAACGGCACGAAAGGCTCCGTCAAGTTCGATTTTGAACGAATGAACGAACTGGAGTACTACGACGCGACCCTGCCCCGCGCCGTCCAAGGCTGGACGACGATCATGTGTACTCATGGGGGAGCGTTCCCGGACGGTCACCCGTACGTGGGCAACTGGTGGCCCGACGCCCACATTATCGGCTATGAGCACGGCTTCACGAACCAGGCTTACGACATCCTTCGCGTCCTGGCCGGCCAGCCGCCCGTGGTGCCGATTCCCGACTTCAACGACGCGTATCAGACGCAGCGAGTGCTCGAAGCAGCACTCTTGGCCGCCGAACAGCGCCGCTGGATCAGTCTGGACGAAGTGCAATAGAAAGAGGCAGGCACGTTCCGCCGTGCCCCTGCTGAAACAGCCAATCTGCTTTCTGCCCGATAAGCAGTTGGTACCCGGAAGCGGAAGAGCCGAGGGAACTGACCCCTTGGCGTGTGAGACAGCAGAGCGATTTTGGGAGACTGCCTCAAGGCATCTCCCCAGCCGAGGCCCGAGTGCCCCCCTCGTGGCTCGGCATCTGTCGTCGCGCGACGAAGGGCGCCACGGGCCGACGGATCCGGCCCGAGGCGCCCCCTTTTTCGCCCCCTTGACGCTTCCACCTGTTGTGGTTACACTATCTATGGGTGTTCCTATTCGAGTTGGAGGTTGGGGCAATGGACGTCAAGCTGGTCTGTATCGGCGGAAAACATCCGGGGCAGCAGATCCCGGTGCGCGGGCCTAAGTATTTCATCGGCCGCGCCGAGGACTGTCATTTGCGCCCGGGAAGCCAAGAGGTCAGTCGCCACCATGCGGTTATTCTGGTGGAGGAAGGGTTCGTAGCTGTGCGCGATTTCGGTAGCCGCAACGGCTCGTTCGTTAATGAGGAGCCAGTCCACGGAGAACGCGAACTGAAGAGCGGCGACCGGCTGCGCTTTGGCCCACTGGAATTCGAGGTCCAAATGACCGTTGCCGTGGGCGGGAAGAAGAAACCGAAAGTTGCCAGTGTGCGCGAGGCGGCTGCTCGAACCGCCACGCCCTCTTCAGGAGATGTCGACGAGGTCGACGTTAGCGCCTGGTTTGGCGAGGAAGAGGCCGGTCCGGGCGAAGACTGGAAGGCCGAGACGCAGGTGGGCAGCCCCGCCGACAACACGACCATCATGTCCCAGGGCAAGAAGGAAGGGGATGCGGCGCAACCCCCGGGGGCGAAGAAGAAGATATTCAAACTTACCTCACCCGCCAAAGGCCCTCCCGCGCCGAAGACAGGTAGTAGCGATGACGCCGCAGCCGACGTGCTTCGACAAATGATGAAGCACTGAACTCGATCTTCGACGAGCCCCAGGTACCTCGAATCTCGCGAAGCCTCCATGAAAGCCTCCCATTCCCCCCGCAAATCGGCTGCGTTGCTCGGAGTAGCCTTTGACAACGACGATGGTCACACGCGGCTGACGCGAGGTGATAACTTTGTCCTCGTGGGGGGAAGTCACAAGACCCATTCGGTCATGCAGGAAGCTGCGGTGAAGATCAACGAGCACCTGGACCGTCGCGGGAAGCGACTCGAAGATGCCTCGGTGAGCGAGCTGCGCGAAATCTGCCGGGAAGTGGCTGAGCGCTCCACCGAGTAGTGCCTGACTGTGGTTCACGCAGCCCCGCCGACCGGTCGTGAATAGTCCAATTTATTCATATAGGATGACAAGGTCGCGTTAGTCCTTGGTGGGCCTGCGCAAGGCAGGCCCGGGGGTAGTCTGCACGTCGTGCGCTGGAAGCAGGCCCGGCCAAGCGACCAAAGACCCACCAGGGTCTTGGCTTGCTTGTAACCCCCCGACATCGTCTTGAATCGTCTGGGTTGACGGACTTCATGTGCGTCCACACGCAGCATAATCGCTACATTCTGCGCACATTTCTCATAACCCCAAGAAACCCCTGCCATCTCAGCCCGTTTTTCGATGCAATTTCGCAACGGTGGTGTATCTTTTCTACATTGACACATATCTTGCCGCCCCTTCAGTCTTAGGAGCACGACCGTGGCGACCACCAAGAAGACCACCGCAAAGGCATCGCATACCAGCAAGACCAGCCGGGCCAAGCCCGCAGCTTCCGCAAAAGGCAGCTCGAAGAAGCCGGCCAGCAAGGTCAGGGCAAGCTCAAATGGAACCTCCGGAAAGAACGGCGAGAAGCACTCCGTGACGATCGATCGACGCGGCGGCACCGATCGAAGGGCAGCGAATGATCGACGGCAGAAGAACGAGCCCGTTGCCGTCGAACGCCGGAGTATCGAGCGTCGCAAGAAGGTATCTCGTCGAAGGCAGATCGACCCAACCACCTGCGAGAGGGATTACACTCCCGCCGAAGTTGAGTTCATGAATGCCCTGGATGACTACAAGCGAAGCAGTGGCCGGATGTTCCCGACGTGTAGCGAGGTGCTCGAAGTGCTCAGAGGCTTGGGGTATTCGAAGCGGACCGGCGAGGAGTTGCCCGACGATACCACTCCCGAGGAGGCTGTGGCCGGCACGCCGGAATAACCGGTCTTGCAGTGTTTCGGCCGTCTCGGTATTCTGCGGCCTTCGTTCTTCGCCTTCGGTGCGCCGGCTGCGCCGGGGGTCTCTCGTCAGAGAGCGAATCCGCGAAAGCGAGGCCAGACGCCCGTGCCTACTTTCTCCTGCCATCGGCGGCAAGAATTGCCAAATCGAAACGGCTGCAATCTCATTGCGATGCTGCTGGTTGCCTGTGTTTGGGTGACCGGCTGCAACAACTTCGATGCCCAGGCACGGAACGCCGAGGGCGTCCGCATGTTCCAGCAAGGCCGCTATCACGAGGCCCTGCGGCATTTCCAGGAGGCGAACTATGCCGACGCGAAGAATATCGACGCGTACTACAACCTGGGGGCTGCCTACCATCGACTCGGTGTCGCTGAGCGGAACGAGAGCTACATCCGCCAAGCGGAGAACTACTACGAAATGGCCATCGCGCGTGATGACAATCACCCAGAGGCCTACCGCGGGTTGGCCATTCTGCTGGCCGACCAGGGACGAACCCAGGAGGCGTTCAACTTGCTTCAAACTTGGGTAGCCAAAAAGCCCGAATCGGCCGATGCGCGGATTGAACTTGCACGGTTGTGCGAGGAGTTCGGCGACCGTGCGAACGCCGAGGCCCGGCTGACGGAGGCTCTGGCGTTGGATCCCAACAGTGGGCGAGCCTGGGCCGCTTTAGGCCGGCTTCGGGAGCAGTTGGGCGATCAGGAGGCGGCTCTGCGTGGTTACGAACGTTCGCTGTGGCACAATCGGTTTCAGCCCGAAGTGGCGCAGCGCATTGCCGTCTTGCGTTCTCGAGCCCAGCCCACCCACGTGATCGACGCCCCACCGGGCGGCACGCGTCTTGTTGAACAAGGTGCCCCGCTGCTAAGGTGAGCCCGGTGATGACCTGGGGGCTTGTCACTTCCCCGATGGCAGCTACAATTCGGGGTAATCGTTCACGGGCGCGGGCACCGGCGGCTCTCTGCGCTGCTCAAAAAGGGGACAGGCCTCCGTGAACGGCTGCAATTCGGGCTTTCTTAGCCTTCATTCACGACCCTTTCCATTGGCGGAACCATGGCAAAAATTGTTGTTTTGGACCCACTCTCGCAAGATGGCCTCGACCTGCTCGACTCGGCGGGGAGCATTGAATACGAGGTGCATACGGGCCTGGCCGGCCAAGCATTGCACGATACCCTGCTGGCGTTTGACGGGGCGATTTGCCGCAGCGGCGTGAAGATCACTGCCGAGGCTCTCGACGGCAATCATCGCCTGCGAGCCATCGCCCGGGCCGGTGTGGGAACCGACAACATCGATCTTGAAGCAGCCACGCGCCACGGGATTGTGGTCATGAACACGCCCGGCGGAAACACGGTTTCCACCGCGGAACACGCCATTGCATTGATGCTTGCCCTGTCGCGAAACATTCACCCGGCCTACCAGAGCCTGCTCGAAGGACGGTGGGACCGTAAGAAGTACATGGGGGCGCAATTGGCCGGCAAGACCTTGGGGATCGTCGGGCTTGGACGTATCGGGCAGGCTGTTGCCCAGAGGGCGCGGGGCCTGGAAATGCGCGTGCTCGGCTACGATCCGTTCCTGTCGACTGCGCGAGCGAAGGAGTTGGGCATCGAACCGTGCCAGTCGACCGACGAGATGCTCCCGCTCATCGACTATCTCTCCGTTCACACACCGCTGAATGACGAGACTCGGAACCTGATCGGCCATGAACAGGTACGTCTTATCAAGAGGGGTGCCCGCCTGATCAACTGCGCGCGAGGCGGCATTTTCAACGAGGAAGCATTGGTCGAAGGGCTCAAGAGCGGCCAACTGGCCGGAGTGGCCTTGGACGTGTATCCGGAAGAACCCTGCACGTCGAGCCCCCTGTTCGGTTTGCCCGGTGTCTTATGCACCCCGCACTTGGGCGCCAGCACGGAGGAGGCACAGACGAATGTTGCCGTGGAGGCGGCCGAACTGCTGATCGACTTCTTCACCACCGGGGCAATCAAGCAGTCGGTCAACATGTCGCCGCTGGACCCAAAGACCCTGGCCGACCTGCGCGGGTACATGAACGTGGCTTGGCGCCTGGGGCTCCTTCTGGCCCAGATGGATCACCGACCGCCGACACTCTGCCGCTTAAGCTATCAAGGCGGCGTTGCCAAAAAGGATACCCGGCTGCTTTCGGCTGCGTTTGCCGCCGGACTGCTGGAGCACGCCATGGACACTGGGGCGAACATCGTCAACGCCGAGGTCATCCTCCGCGAGCGGGGTATCGAGATCCAGGAACAACGGTCGAGCGACCCCGGTGAGTACAGTTCGCTCATCACGGCAGAGGTGGTTACGGAAGAGAAAACTTCCGTCGCCGCAGGAACGATCTTCGGCAACAATATGCCCCGTCTGGTCGAAAAAAGCAACTGTCGCGTGGAAAGCCGCTTGGACGGCGTGCTGATGGTCTTCAGCCACCGCGACCAACCTGGCGTCATCGGGAAGGTGGGGATGGTGTTTGGAAGGCATCGGTTGAATATCGCCCAGATGTCTGTCGGCCGGAGCGCCGACAAGCCTGGCGGCGAGGCCATCGGTATTCTGGCGCTGGATTCCCAGCCGCCAGCCGAGGCCCTGGCTGAGGTCCTGGCACTCGGCGAGATAGCCAATGCCTGGGTTGTGAAGCTCCCGCCGGCTGGCGAGGCACCCTCCTGGATGGGCGGATAGCCCATTTGGTGGGAAATCTATGGAATTTTTCCGGTTTGCGCAGATCGCTCGGCATTTGCGCAAGCCGTAAGCTACGGTTGATGCAAGAGGTGGGCTTGGCGCATGCGGCGTAACGTGACGAGCCGCACCCCCCCCTCAGATGCATCAACTCAAATGGATGATGATGATTAGCATTCCTCTTGAAGACCGCGTACTGACCGCGCTTGAACGGAACCCTCACGTTGCGCGCCGGAACCTCCGATTCGAAACCAACAATGGCTGCGTGACCTTGCGCGGCGTGGTGGGCAGCTACTTCCAGAAGCAAATGGCCCAGGAAGCGCTACGCTACGTCGACGGCGTCCATGAGATTGCCAATCAGCTTGAGGTCGTCGGCGCGTGACGTCCAATGCCTGCGCCGCGAAAGCCCTCAACGCGGTTGCCGCGGATGCCGTGTGCCCATCACGGCCTCTTCCCGATCATGATAGTCGGGGAAGTGGTTCTCCAGGTTGCAGGTATGCAACACCTGGCGATTGTACGCAGACAAGCCACATACACGCATCACGCCGTCGTGTTCGCGAATGCGCTTGTAGAGCTGCACTAGTTGCCCAATCAGGTAACTGTCGAGCACCGGAATCTGGTTCAACTCGAGAACAAGCCGGTAGGTGAAGTGCCGTCGCAATTGCTCCCACACTTCATCAGCCAACGGAGGCAATTCGCGGGCCTCCACGCCTCTGAGGATGCGGACCAGCAGCCAATCCGGTCCTCGCTCGACCGCCAATTCCCAGCCGGGAGCGATTGCCAACATCACGTTTCTCCTGCAACGCGGGTATCGAGAAAACGCCAAAGACAAGTGACTCCACGAATCTGAGTTTATTCGACTTTCGGCAAAATGCAATCCTTCCAAAGAGGGGTTAGCGCGAGTTTTCCGGTCGCATGTCAATTTGGCCGTTCTGGGAAGAACGCGAGGTGGTCCTCGTACGCTAACCGCTCACGGGGTTGCAGCGACGCCAAGTTCTCCCGGATTATCTGATTATCTATGTAGGGTGGCCAAGGTCGCGTAATGCTTTGGTGGGCCTGCGCAAGCCACGCCCGGGTGGTTTGCGCGTCGTGCGCCGGGAGCAGGCCCGGCCAAGCGACCGAAGGCCCACCAGGGTCTTGGCTTGCTTGTCACCACCCTACATCGTCATGGAGAATCCGGATTCTCCGTTGCAGCCAGTTACCCAGCACATCCTGTTCTACGAATCGAAGAGCTTCTCCTGCGAGTTCCTGTCTCCCTCCGGTGCCGCGTAACCAAGATGCTCGAAGCCGGCCGTGGTGAGTTTGCGGCCCCGCGGGGTGCGGATGACCAATTCGCTTCGCAGCAGGAACGGCTCGACCTCGTCGGCCAGCGTGTCGGTAGCCACGTTCATCGTGTGGGCGACCGCCTCCACGCCAACGGGGCCGCCATGGAACACGCGAGCGATGGTATCGAGGTACTTGCGGTCCTGCGGATCCAGTCCGCGACGGTCAATTCCCAGCATCTCCAGCGCTGCCCGCGCCACGTCAAGGGTAATCTGCCCGTCGGCCCGACTTTGCGCGTAGTCGCGAACCCAACGGAGCCGGTTGTTGGCCAGCCGGGGTGTGCCGCGGCTTCGCGAGGCGATTTCCGTGGCCGCCTTACCCTCGATTCCCACTCGCAGCTTGGCAGCGTTCCGCCGCACAATCTCGGCCAGTTCCTCGACTGTGTAGAAATCAAGGTGCTCCCGAAGCTGAAACCGGTCGCGAAGCGGCGCCGAAAGCAACCCGGTACGCGTCGTGGCGCCTATCACGGTGAACGGCCGAAGCTGCATGTTGATCGTTCGCGCGTTGACGCCCTCGCCCAATGTAATGTCAATTCGGAAATCCTCCATGGCCGGGTAAAGGAACTCCTCGACGGCCTTCGGGAGGCGGTGGATCTCGTCGATGAAGAGGACCGAGCGTTCCTCGGCGTTGGTCAGGTAAGGAATGACGTCCTTCGGCGCAGCCAGGGCGGCGCCGCTGGCAATCTGGAAACCCACGCCCAAGTCCCGGGGAATGCACATTCCAAAGGTGGTCTTTCCTAACCCCGGAGGACCATCGAACAGAATGTGCCCAAGCGGCTCGCCGCGCTTCGACGCGGCGTCGACGGCGATCTCCAGCCGCGCGTACACTTCGCGCTGGCCGACCATCTCGACCATGTGCTGCGGGCGCAAGTCGCGATCCTCGTCTTTGAGGTCCGGCGATGGTTGAAGGATGGGTTCCCGATTCATTGGCTCCGACCAAAGGAAGGGTACACAAGGGTGGTCTATCCGCACCGCAGTATAGCAGATACCACTCAGACCAGACAGGTCGTCGCGTGTAAGGCTTGGCGGAACACTTGCGGAGTACCCGTTCGCCGGTTACTCTACCGGAAAGGGGGCCTCTTGGCAGCGCCCTCTTGGGACGCTTTCCCTGCCAAAGAACGCATGACCAAACGCAAACGCAAAGCAGCCGGCCGCACGCAACCGCATCACGCATTGTCCGACGCCGGCCCGGTTCCGCGTTCCTCACTCTCGCCAGTCCACTCCTCCCGCGCCTGGCTCCTGGCCGGACTGGTGGCCTTGTTCGTTGCACGCCCGCTGTTCCCCACCGAGGCTGCCAATTACGGCGATGGGCTGCCGGTAGTCATGCTGTGGATTGCCCTGGCCGTTCTCTGGCTCCTTGCAGCCGTGGGGCAGCCGCAGTGGAAGGTACGGTTCGGCTGGACCGATACAGCCGTATGCGTTCTGGTTGGGTGGCATACGGTGGCCGGCGTGGCGGCAGCATTCAGCGGCAGTCCGCGACCCGCGGTAAACATGACTTGGGAGTGGATTGGCATGGGCCTGAGCTTCCTGCTGGCCCGGCAGTTGATTGTTACCCGGCGCGAGGCACGCGCGGTCATGGCCGTCATGGCGTCGCTGGCAGTTGCACTGGCCGGCTATGGCCTGTACCAATACGCGGTCGAGTTGCCCGCAATGCGGGCCGCCTACGAGGCCGATCCGGCCGCCGCACTTCGCAACGCCGATTTATGGGTGGAGCCGGGGTCGCCGCAGGCGAAGTTGTTTGAAGACCGCCTGCAGGGCACGGAGCCTATTGCAGCGTTCGCGCTGACGAATTCGTTGGCGGGCTATCTTGCCCCCTGGCTCATTGTTCTGCTGGGTATCGCGTTTGTCGGGGGGCCCACAGCAAGGCGTATGGTCTTGGCATTTCTGTGCGCGGCGCCCGTGGCAGCATGTCTTGTGCTAACCAAAGGGCGCAGCGCTTACGCGGCCTCGGCGTTCGGACTGCTGCTGCTGTGGTGGACGGCAAGGCAAGGCCGGACGAAACGCCTTGGCTGGCGACTGCCTCTGCTGGCAGGCGTGCTCTTGGCGGTGGCTCTTGGAGGCGCTATCCTCACCGGTGGCTTGGATCGGAAGGTGGCAACCGAGGCCGGAAAGTCGCTCGGCTATCGGGTGCAGTACTGGCAATCGACCTTGCGGATGATCGCCGATCGGCCGCTGCTTGGTTGCGGGCCGGGCAACTACCAGTTCGAGTACACGCGGTACAAGCTGCCTGAGGCAAGCGAGGAGGTGGCCGACCCGCACAACTTCCCGTTGGAAATCTGGTCGACGGCAGGCACGCCCGCCCTCCTGGCGTTGGTCTTCGCCCTCGGAGCTTTCTTCCGGCGGACGCCCTTGCGTCGAGCAGACAACGAGCTTGCGCACAGCGTGAAGAGTTCGAGTGCCGATGCGGCTCCCGACGATGCGGCCTGGTTTGCCCTTGCAGGCGGCGCCGCCGGGTTCCTGCTGGCAATACCGCTGGGACTGATGAGCTGGGCTCCGCCGGGTCTGATGGCTACTGCTATCGGCCTGCCGCTGGCTGCGGTCGCGATGGGATTGTTGTCCGGTTGGGTGCGCCACGGCAGGCTTCCGCCGGCGCTGCCCGCCGTCGGCGCGGTCGTTCTGCTGGTCCATCTGCTCGCTGCCGGCGCGCTGGGCTTTCCCGGCGTGGCTGGAACATTATGGCTTCTGTTGGCCGTTGGGCTGCAGGGCGATGAGCCGAAAGCGGCCCCGCGCACGGCGGCGTTCGGCACGCTTGCCCTGGCATTGTCACTCGCAGTGGCATGCCATCAAACGGCTTACGCTCCGGTATTGCAGTCGCGGCATGCCTTGCAGGCGGCGCGCGACGCCGTCTCGGCCGGCCGAATTGAAGAAGCCGAGCGATGGTTGCAGGCAGCCGCCGAAGCCGATCCGCTGGCCGCGGAGCCCTGGCGCGATCTGGCTGCGCTCGCAATGCAAATCTGGGAACAAACCGGCAACCCTCAATCGATCGAGTTGTTCCGGCATGCCGACGCCGCGACGACCCAGCGGGAACCGAACTCCGCGGCTGCGTGGTTCACCTCGGGCCAGTGGCAACTCCGGGCATACCGTGTTGGTGGAGCGGCTGGCGACGCCGAAGGAGCCGTGGCATCCTATAGGCGGTCTGTGGATTTGTATCCGAACAGTAGCCTTTATCGTGCCGAGCTTGCACAGGCCTATGACGCGGTCGGCGACGCAAAGGGATTCGAGCGGGAAGCAGCCGAATCGCTGCGGCTGGACCAACTGACCCCTCATGCCGATAAGAAGCTTCCCGGTGAGATGCGAGAGGGCTTCCAACGCAGATTGGAGTCTCTGCGGCACAACTTCTGAGCCTCTGGTACGCTTGCGGTTCGGCAAATAGCCTGTCGGGGACCGTCCCTCTTGCTCAAACCGAAGGAACTGCGGAATTCCAGCATCAGCCCGCGGAACCCGTGCCGGCTTGCGTGGTTTACAGGGGTAGAGAGTTTTTTCTTTCCCTCCCCCAATTCAAGGAGACGCGTGATGCAACGGATGATTTTCTTGGCGCTGGCGATCTGCGCGATTGCCTTCGCCACCGCGACGGCCTGGGCCGAGGGCCCGAAAGAAGGCCGTGCGAGACCACAACCACCGCAAGGGGCATTCGACCCCGCGCGGTTGTTCGACCGACTTGCGGGCGACAAGGAAGGAGTAATCTCCCTGGACAAGTTGCCCGAAAGGCTGCCCGGGCAACTGCGGGAGGTGCTCACCAAGGCCGATGCCGATGGCGACGGGAAGGTGACCCGCGAGGAGTTCCAGGCAGCCGCCAAGGCAGCGCGCGAGCAATTTGCCGAGCGTCGCACCGAGGCGACGGCGAAGGAACGCCCCACAAGGCCGCGGCGTCCTGACGTAACCAGGGATCGGTCGCGTAGGGGCCCGCAAACCGAGGGCACGGGGCGACCGCGCAGAGCCAGCTCCCCTCACCCGGCCCCGGCTCGGCAGCCAATGCCGGACCTGAAGGCTCTGTTCGCGCGAATGGACCGAGACAAGAGTGGTGAGTTGAGCCTCGAGGAGTTCACAGCGGGCATGCGCCGGCTGCGCGAGCACATCGCACGCTGGCAGGCCCCAGTGCGTCCACCCATGGGACCGCAAGCGCGGCGACCGATGGGGCCGCACATGCGTCCTCCCATGGGGCGGCCTGACGGCCGTCCGGGCCCCTCTTGGCACAGGAAGCCTGCCGGACCACCGCGAGGTCCGGCTGCAAGACCGGCTGAGGCCAAGCCGCACGAAAGACCCGGACCCCCGCGAGGACCTCGTGAGGGACGACCCGAAGCGAGGCCCGAGCGACCTCGTGGGCCCCGTGAGGGACAGCCTGCGGTCCGGCCCGGTCCGCCTCGGCGCCCCGAAGGCGACCGGCCTGAAGCCCGGCCCGAGCGGCCTCGGCGCCCCGAAGGCGACCGGCCTGAAGCCCGGCCCGAGCGGCCTCGGCGGCCCGAAGGCGACCGACCTGAGGCCCGGCCTGAGCGACCTCGGCGCCCCGAAGGCGACCGACCTGAGGCCCGGCCCGAGCCGCCGCGGCGTCCGCGGGGTGCGAGGCCGGAGAGCGACAAGCCTGCCGAGAAGCCGGCCGACAAAACCTAGCCGCAACACGGGATTGGCGCGGAAGCACTATCCGCGGTTCCGCTGGCCAAAACGCAGGGCCCGGTGAGTTGAATGCAACTCACCGGGCCTTTCTCTGTTAATCCTCGCAGTCTGCTCCGATTGTTTCGGGGCGAAGGTTTCGCCGAACGGCCTGGAATGCGGAATTGTAACATTTACAATTGCTTTGACGCCAGAAGCGGGCAATAGTTCTTAGGCGTTGCGTTGGCCGCGAACAACTACGGCCGTCGCGGTAACGAACCCGCGGAACACACGCAGGTGCAGCCCTGCCGGGCCATCGGCCGACGGACGCTCAGTTGCTGAAAAGCGATATGGCCGTTAGGAAAAACGGAGCCGCTTCGAGCGAGAAAGGAGTGTTCCCATGGGTCGGACGAAATGGGCCTTCGCCGTCTCAATTGCCGCCACTGTCGTCGTGATGGGCGGTTTGATGGGCGTGGCCGACTGTGTGACTTGCGACCGTGGCCCGGCAGCCGGATTCGGTGCCCCGGCCTGCCGCGGGCCAATCTTCGGCACCGAGCCGGGTTGTTGTGAGTACCCACCCACCCCGTGTGATAATGCATGGGCCGGCTTCTGCCAGGAGAAGCTCAAGTGGAAGCAGTTCTGGTACAAGGTAGGTTCGGGGCACTGGGTATCCCCGCGCACAGCGACGCCGGCGAGCCATGCTGCGATCAGTATACGACAACCCCTGATTCGGCCGAGCGGGCTTTCCCGGACGCGGTCGGACGGCATTGCACCGGCCGACACTTCCGACACGATACGATACCCACCCGTCGAGGTTATGGTGCAACCGGCACCGAAGGACCCGGTTCGGGACCGTGGGCCGCCACCCATCCCGCAACCGAACGACGATTTCGATCTGTCTGAAGAGCCGGACGAGCCGGCGGCAAGCCAGCCCGGCCAGGCGAGAGTTTCGTGGGAGTTCAGTCGCTAGTCTTAGACAATATCGCGCGGGACGGTATGCCGCGCTCACAAACACCTCCCCGCGGCGGGCGAGCTTACTCCAAGTTCGCCCGCCGCAAGCTTTTCCGGCTCTTCCGCACGGTTACCCGGGCGCCGAGGGTTGGCCGGATCGCCCGAACCGCTCGACAAGAATCTGGTCAAGTCTGGCAAAATCGAGCGGCTTGACCAGGTGGACATCGAATCCGGCTTTCAATGCCCGCCGTTGATCTTCAGGCTGGCCGTACCCCGTTTGTGCTGCCAGGAAGACCGCATCGAACTCCCGCCTCGCCCGGATCATGCGAGCCAACTCGAAGCCGTCGATTTTCGGAAGTCCGATGTCGATCAACGCAACGTCGAACGGCTGAAACGCGAGCAGTTCCATCGCTGCCTCGGCATCGGCAGCCGCTGCGACATGGTGCCCTTCCAGTTCCAGCAGGGCATGCAGCATCTCGCGAGCCGCGTTGTTGTCCTCGACCACGAGGATTCGCAACTCGGGCGGGCGTGGGGCGGCGGTTGGCGACTCGCCCGTGTGGCTCGCACCGTCTCCTGTCTTCAAATCTTTGGCCAGCGGCAGACGAACGGCAAACTCGCTGCCGAGTCCCGGTCCATCGCTCTGGGCAGTTGCCTGGCCTCCATGCATCTGAACGAGGGTGCGAACCAGCGTCAGTCCGATTCCAAGTCCCACGCCGTGCCGGTCCAGGGGGGGCTCCTCTTGCTGGAAAGGCTCGAAAATCGATTTCAGACGCTCCGGTGCGATGCCGATTCCGTCGTCGGACACTCGTACAACGGCGTCGGTCCTGTCGCGGGCTGCCTCAAGCCGCGCCAGTCCACCGGACCGTCCATAACGGACGGCGTTCGTCAGCAGGTTCATCAGCACCTGCTGGAGCCGGGCGGGGTCGGCATGGATCGGAAGCGGTTCATCGCCAAGGTGGACGTCGAAACGGATATCCCGTTTCCGCATTTCGGGTTCGACGGCACCAGCGGCGGCGCGGACAACATCTCGAAGATCGATCCGTTCGCGCTGCAGGTTGCATTTGCCCCGCGAGATGCGCGCCATGTCGAGCAGGTCGTCCAGCAGCCGCGTCATCAGTTTGGTTTCGCGCCCAATCACCTCGACGATTCGGTGGACGGAGGAAGGATCGCCGGTTGCGTGCTGCAGCATCTGGGCCGAGTGGACAACTACCGCCAATGGGTTCCTGAGTTCGTGCGAGAGGGTCGCGAGGAATTCGTCGCGGCGCCGAACCCCTTCCCGAGCCTCCTCCTCGCGTTGCTTCCGCTCCGTGACGTCGCGCAGCGTCGCTAAATAGGCAGACTGCCCCAGCCACTCGGTGTGCACTACCCGCATCTCCACCGAACGCGGCTGGCCGCGGCATTGCAGAAGCTCGATTTCCGTCGCCTCTCCGGGAACGATCGGCACGCCGAACACGCCGCCAAGTAGTTGGTCGGCGGTCCTGCCCAGCAGGCACTCGGCGGCGGGATTCACGAAGCGGATGACGCCGTTGACGGTCACAACCACCACGCCGTCGGCACTGCGGTTGACAATGGCATGGAACCGGGCCTCGCTGGCCTCGAGTGCCCGCAGCAGCTCGGTGCGACTGTTCCAGATTGTCTCGGGCGCTACTTCCGTCATGACGGGTCACAGAGTGCAGTGCAGATGGTCGATCCTGGAACACCGGTACGAAGGCCGAGTGCGGCCAGCGTGTTCTTGCACGCGGCCAGTTCACCCACAACTCGGCAGGCCGGCAAAGGCGCTACCCGAAGCAGCGTTGGTGTTGCAAGAACGCCGTCGCGCTCCGCCAGTTCGGGGCGCTGGCAGACGTCGACTACCTGAAGTTCACACGTGTCGGGAAATCGTCGCGCGATGATATGGCCCAGGCCGCGGGCAACCCGCGCATGCGCGGGGTTTTCTCCGGAAACGAAAAGACGGAGCTGAAACTGCGGCATTCGGTGCTGTCTCCTCGAGGTTTCGAGCTTGTCGTATCCGGTATACGCCAGACAAACCGAAACGTCAAGGCACGGCTCGAAAAGGAATTTCCTCGAGTTCGTGCGCAATCTCCCGCATCAGGTACCCCGGATCGAGCGGTTTGCAGAACCAGCGGTCGACGCCGCCGGGTCCCTCGGCCACGCCAGCGCTTGCGGCGGTGCTGCCACTGATGGCGAAAACCTTCATAGCACGGTAGTCGGGATTGTTGCGAACCGCGCGTACCGTGGCGGGGCCGTCGAATCGCGGCATGATCATGTCCAGCAGCATCAGGTCCGGACATTCATTCCGTGCAAGGTAGTCCAGCGCGTCGGCGCCGTCGCCGGCGGTGGCTACCTCATAACCGCTCATCCGCAGACAGCCTGCGAGCAACTCTGCCTCGTTTGCGTCGTCGTCGACTACGAGTGTCGTCCGGCGGGTGGGCGGCTCGGGCGGATTGCTCTTTCGGGCAGCTTGCTGTTCGATGGCCTCGAATTGCTCGAGCACCTTGCGAAAACTTGCCTCGGCATCGGCAACCATTCCTTTTTCGAGCTGCCGCTTGAGCAGGTGCAGGGCGAGCGTGGCGGTGTGCAATTGGTTCCGCACACGATGCGAGAGCCGAGGTTCCTGCTCCGGAACGGCATCGGCGGACCTCTTGGCTGCCGCGTTCATTTCAGCGGACAGTTCCTCGCGCAGCACGGAAATGCTCCGAGGCGCTTCGATTCCAAGACGAGCCGTGCTCCCGTTCAAACGCAGCACTTCGAGGGTTACCCCGATGGTAGGGAACACGATCCGCTCGCCTTCACGGCGAGAGAGAACGAGCATGCGTGGGTCTCCTTTCCGGCGTGCCGCCAAGAAACCCGCAACGAGGAAGCGACCTCGTCCGCCGGGTTCCCTGCCGTCGTCAGTGACGGCTTACGCAAGCCTGCCAGCAATGCTATCAATGTGCCGCCGTGCGACATCCCTGCCGCAACGGCGAGCAAAGACTGGAAAGGCATGGGCCTCCTGCCCACGCAGTCTGTCAGCCAGTATTCATCCGTTCTACCTCAAGCCGTCCAACGGATCAAGAGGGATTTACTGAAACGTCTTGGGCACTGGGGGCAGATCAACCGTCAGCACGGCCGGAGAGGTGCGCCCGGCGGTCGATATGTCGAACGGCACGAAGCCCGTCTTCAGGGCCGGTGAATCGGCCGGGAGGGAGAAATCGCCCTCGTTCGGCGCGGCGAAGCCGGGGTCGGCAATAATCGAATGGAGGTCCTTCTTCCGCTTCTCCTGCCAGGTCGCCAGATCCATGCCCTGGTACATGACCACCGGATGGCCGCCGGCGTTGAAGAAGATGTTGTGATCGCTCTCGAAGTTGTCGTCGCGCCAGTTCGAGCCGTACACCGGGCTCTCATTGTCCCAGTAGACGATGTTCCGCTCGAAGAAGAACGAGGTATGTTCCTCCGTGCGCGTCCGCTGCACCTGCTGCTGCGTCCCGAAGGCGAGTATGTTGTTCCGAATGCGGTTCTCCCGCCCGTAATGCTGGTGGAACCCGGCGTTGCTCGTGCGGTAGACCAGGTTGTTCTCCATGACGATGCCGGTCGAACCCTCGTCGGTGTAGAGCCCCCACCCGCCGTAACGGTAGCTGGTGATGTCGTGGAACACGTTGTGGTGTATATGCGTGCCTGGCGAGACGCCCAGGGTGTACACGCCGCCCATGTCGCTCAGCACGCCCTGGCCGATGTCGTAGGCGTGGTTGTAGCCGAGTTCATTGTTGTTGGCAGGCGTGTCGTGGTAGCCCCAGGTCCAGCCGATGGAGAAACTGGAATAGTAGAAGTCATGCACGGTGTTGTGCAGCACCCGGTTATGGCCCGACAGGCCGATCCACACGCCGATGGCGGCCGGGTGCAATCGTCCGCCATGCGCGATCAGACAGTTGCGGACGGTGATGTGCGAGCACACTTTTTCGCGATCGGCCGGCAGGTGGCGCACGCTCGCCCAGTCGCCCGGCCCGACATGCCCGATCTTGATCCCGCCGGCCCCAAGGTCGACCAGCTCGCAGCCTTCGACTGTATTGTCGCGGCACCCGTGGCCGAACGCGATGGCATAGGCGCCTGTATGACGCACGGCGCAGTTCTCGATGGCCACGTTTCGGGCGCCGACGGCGGTAATCGCCGCGTCGAGGCCGACCTCTGCCTGCGGAATGGACTGGCCCTCCGGCGCGAGCAGCCACTGCGAATGGGCGAACGTGAGCCCATCGAACTTCAGGTGCTCGACCCAGGCCGAAGCATCGGGGTCGCCCTGGAAATCGACAATCCGATCAAGCTTGGGTGCGACAACCGCGGCTGAATCGGGGGTCTCGCCGGGCCTCGCAATGTAGGTGAGTAGACCCATCGGCTGGTCGAGATACCACTCGCCCGGCTCGCTCAACTGCTCCTTCACGTTTTCCACGTAGAACCGGTCGTCCTTTTGAAACTGGTTCCAATATGCTTTGGTGCAGGTGGTTCCGGTGAACTGGATGATGCGCTGCTGCGTATCGACCGACTCGATGCGCATCCGCGAGATGCCCCACTGGTGGAAGCCGACCACCTCGACGTCGTCCTGGTTGGCCCAATCGTTGCGCACCTCATCGCCCTGGTACCGCAACCGGTCGAAACCGCGTTTATCCTCAGCCGCCGGCACGACTTCACCCGGCTTCAGATAGCTCTGCTTGGGCAGCCGGGGGCGCATGCGCCGCTGGTCATTGACGAACAGTTGGCTGAACGTCCAGCGGCCTTCTCTAACCTCGTCGATGGTGACCGACCAGCGCCCGTCGTCGCCGACCTTCCAGCCCCGGACGGGACGCCCGCCGCTGAGGACCGGCCGCTCGCCCGGGAACGCGCGGTACACGATCGGCGCGGCGGCGGTGCCCGAATCGGCCGGCGTCAACGCGAACGTTTCCGTCAGGTAGTATGCCCCGTCTCGAAGCATAACAACCACGGGCGTTGCCCGCCCGGCCTGAGCTTTCAGCTCCCGCACCAGGTCGCGCGCGCGGTGGAGGGTGGCCAGCGGGCCGTCGGTCTTCTCCGCGTTCGGCTGGGGCAATGTGCCCGACCAGGCATCGTTGCCCGCAGGCGAAACGTACAGGTCGGCCTCCGCCTCGCCGGCCCGGGCGATGCTCGGAAGGCAAGCGGCTTCATAGCCGGCGCAAAGGGCGGCAGTAAGGGCAACGGCGAGGACGGTGGGCTTTCGCGTCATGGCAGGCTCCGGGGGGTAGGTGGGGAAAAGGGGGGACGCCTCGCAGCGGTCAGCCGGAGGCGAGCGAGTGGTATTGCTGTGCTGGTATTGTAGCGGCTCGCGCGGCGGGTGTCACCACGCCCACGAGCATATCAGACGGCAGCCCTCCATGCCGGTTCGAGCAACCCAAATGAGTCGCTTCATAAAACGCTCAGGACGCATCTTGCGTGGCAAGCCGGTCGGAACCTCTCGCCTGTCGTGTGCGTCCCCTTGGCTCATCGGCGGCCTTCTGCCGAGATTGGTAGAAATGAACCAGTTTGTGTGCATCGAACTCACATCGCTGCGATATGGCTTTTCGAGCATCCCATACACGTTCCAGTGTCGAGTCAGTCATGACGAATCCTCCGCGCATCGTAGGAATTCGCGTGTCGCTCCCACCATTCTCGCGTCCACTGTCTACGAGCAACCATTTCGGGCTCCTGCCTAGTTTCGTAGAAGAAACTGGGAATCGAGGTCTCTATGTATACCGTCTTCATGGCAACTTCCCGTTATACCGTGGCTGATTCCTCAAGATCAAATGTGTTGGGTCTCGTGGCATGGTGGCCGGCGGACCAAGGCCGGAAGCCATCGGGAGGACATGTGCTCGAAGCAGCCGCCCACTGAGCATTATATGATAGCGATGGAAAGGCGGGAAGCGGTCCGCAAGCCGTTTCGCGCCAAGCTGTCCCAACCGGTATTGCCAGCGACAGGCAGAAGGTGACACTCCCCCGACATAAAGTCGGGGGCTTCGTTGCACGATCGACGGCTGCGCGCCGAAGCCCCTGGGTTCACCCCAGGGGAGCGTCACCTTCAGCCTACCCTATGGAAGGCAGAAGACCAGATCCTTTCCCGCGTCGGCGTGGTCTGGATCAGCCAGGCCGATACTGTGCCGATGGAACGATACGTATCGAATATCATGCACTCGGCGTCCTTGATATTCCATCCAGATCGGGCCGGCGCTGAAGCGATCGCGTTCGTTGTTCGCCCTGATGCCTGCCCGCAGCGTCACCGTGTTCAGTTGCTTGAGCCGATCGGCAGGCACGGGCACCTCGACGGTGGTTTCATTCGGCGTGCCGGCGGGAATGACCCCCAGCGGTTCGCCGTTCAGCGAAACCTCGGCGTCGGCTCCGAGATTGCGGACCGCCAGCTTCAATACGGCCGGTCCGCGGGCTTCAAACGGTGCCGGGCGGTCGTTTACGACCAGATACTGCGTTGTCGAGCGTTCGGTCCGCCCGGCGCCGATGGCTGTCACCTCCACGTCGGCAAGCCCGTCGAAAACGGAAGCCGTGTCCAGCGTTCCTCGCCAGGTGGACCATCCAGGCTCGCGGCCGGCAAGAGCCAGGGGGACGGTCGTTTCGCCCAACCTGGCTTGAACGTTGAACTGGTCGGCCGAGCCGAAATCGAGCAGTACCACTTCCACGGGCATGGCGCCGGAACGGATCTCGGTGGAATCGGGACTACTGACGTACAGCGAGTAGTGCCCCTGCCGGTCGGTGTAGGCGCTGCGGAGGCTCTCGCCTTGGACGTGCACCAGGCGGAAACCTTGGGGTGTGCCGTCCGGGTTGGGGCCGCTCCACCACGAGCCCGAAAGGGCGCCCGTGTGAATGATGGGCACATCGTTTCGGCTCTCGATAAAGTTCCTGTGCAGATGCCCGCAGAAGCCGGCAAGCACCTTGCGTCCTTCGAACAGTCTGAACAACTCATCGCCGTCGCGGATCGTCAGCAGGGATTGATGGCAGAACAGGACGATGGGCCTTTCCATCGGGATCAGTGCAAGATTGGCCTTCAGCCAGGCGAGTTGCTGCCCGCCCAAACGCTCCTCGTACCAAAGCGTGGTGCCGTCCAGTGCCACGAAGTGCAACCGCCCGTAGTCCCACGAGTAATACACCGGTCCCAGCAACTCGCGATAGAGGCCCTTGCCGTACCAGGGATGGTCTTTGTCGGCCTCCTTCAGATGCGCGGCAACGTGTTCGTGGTTGCCCGGCAGGTTCAGTAGCGGGATCTTGAACTCCGCGGCGCCCTCGATGTACCTGTCGAACTGCGCCTTCGCGGCCTCGACGGGCACCACGTCGACTCCGCCGACGAGGTCGCCCGTGTTGATGACGAACGCCAACGGTTTCGGAAACCGGTTCATCCGCTCGGCAAACTCTTTGAATAGGTCGAGGCGGCCCAGGTGCGAATCGGTCACCTGAACGAAGAAGAAGTCCTCCGGCTGGGCTTCCTCGACCAGTCCGAAGTCGGCCGGAACGCTGCCGTCGGACCACTGCCAGAAACTTCCGGTCGGGGCGTAGCCCGCGGGCCGAGTCATGTGGATGACGGCGCGCGCCTCGGCAATCGGCAGCCGGTACGAACCGTCCTCGGCGGTGGCCGCCACGGTCACCCCATCGCTAACGAGCACGTTGGCAATACCTGGCTCACCCGGGTCGGCCTGACCGTTGTTATTGGCATCAACGAAAACCCGGCCACGGACTTCCGCCGCCAGGGTCGTGCCGGCCAAGCACACGGCAACGATTGTCACAGACACGATATTCCGCAGTTTCGACATCCTGTTATCTCCCATGTTTGCCAGGTGTGCGGTATTGCCGCTGCGAAGGACACGGCCGTCCAGCGGTGCGCCCATGATAACATATTGCACGTAGCAGGAGGTAGGGTCCCGGTGTGCGGCAAGTTTTTCTGGCATGCTTGGCTTGGAGCTTCCATCAAATGGAAGTTGCGATTTACACACGCTGCTCACCTCCGGGCTTGCCCCGGAGGATTCGTGACTGGTCGGCTACCACCGCCGAGTTGCGGAGGAACCCTCATGCTTCCCGCGCCGCCCCGGCCGCCGCTTTGGCGGCGGCCGGGGCGGCGCGGGAAGCGAAGTGCGTCACGTGTGCGGCCTGTAGCTGGCCAGTCATCAACCCGGCCGGGACGAGCCCGGCGGGGACACGCTCGCCGCAAGCATCCGCACGCGTTCAGAATCGCCTTTCTGCGTCTGCCAGAGAATCTTGCCGCACACGGGTCCCGGCGAATCTTGAAGGCCGCGCCACTAGATGCTATACTCGACCTGGTACCGTCGGGCGCGACTTCTCGGAGTGGCTCCGAGGCCCGCGAACGGCCGCTAACTGAAAGGACCGCTGATGATTTCCATCCGACGTCGCCTCCGAACGACGATTCTGGCAGCCTTGATTTTGGCGCTTGCCGCCGTTTCGGCGCAGGCCTTTATTTTCGTGCATATTACCGATCCGCACGTGAACACCAGCGACAGCGGGCGGTTCCGGGAGGAGGGCCTGGAGAGCCTTCAGCGAACGCTTGACGCGATCCGCGTCGTGCGGCCGGCGTTTGTCATCGTCACCGGCGACCTGACGGAAAGGGCCGATGAGGTTTCGTTCCTGCGCTATCGCGCCGAGATCGACAAGCTCGGCATCCCGGTGTACTCGATCCAAGGCAACCACGATGGCGGGCGAAACACGGAGTTGTTCAATCGCACGGTCGGTCCCACGCATCTTGCGTTCGACCACGAAGGATGCCGCTTCATCGGCGTCAACTTCGACCGCGGCCCGGAGGCCCTCGATTTCCTTGAAGCACAACTTGACAATGCGCGCGAGGCGGGCATTGCCAACGTGTTCACCTTCGCCCATTACCCGCTCCTCGCCCCCGAGAACCCGGCGTTCAGCATTGCGGCGGGGTTTGCCAGCATCACGGGCGAGCGCGCCACGCGTTACCTCGACCCGGCCCGGCGCCACAAGGTCATTGCCCATTTCTGCGGCCACCTCCACTCGCACTTCGACATCGCCGACCCTTATACCGGAGTCCTGTCGCTTGCCGCTCCGGCGGTCGCCGGCCACAACGCCTACCGCGTTTGCTCTGTGAGCGACGGCGTGCTCAGTTGGTCGGTTGCCCGCGCCGGCACGTGGCCGGTGGCCGTTCTCGACGGCGCGCAGCCGTCGGTGCAGTGGAGCACCGCGCGGCTGGAGGGAAAAGTGACGCTGCGACTGCTCACCTTCGGCCCGCACCCGGTCGCCACGGCCGAGGCGTGGCTCGGACAGGACAAGCAACTCGACGCCGTGCGCGACGCCTCGGGCAACTTCCACATCGAACTGGATTGCACCGAGTTGCCCAACAACTTCCACGTGCTGCGGGCACGCATTGCCGACGAGGCCGGGAACCAGACCGAGTGGAGCTGGCGACTGCTGATCAAAGGCGGCAACTGAGTATTCTGCCTACCGTGCCTCGGCCTGCCGGGGATCGAGGGCCTGCGGGATTGGCGTGTCGTGATGCCACGCGGCCGCCTCAGGCATGGACACCAGGGCGAACGCGGTTTGTACCGGGTAGTTGCAGATGCAGCCCACCGAAAAATTGGGAACGCTCAACACGCCGTCGGCGGCGATGAGGCTGTTGCTGCAACCGGAACGAGCCGCGTAGAGGCGCTGTTTCTCACCCGTGGCAACGTCCACGTAACTGGCCGACTGGTCGCGCACGAAGATCAGGTTCTCAGCAGCCACGGCGTAGTTGCAACCGCCCCCGCGCAACGTCACCGGATCGCCGACCTTTTCTCCGGTGCGCACTTCAAACGAAGCGCCTTGCTGCGTCAGGAACGTCTCACCGCACAGGATCCACGGGTGGCCCCCGATGGGCGCCTCCCAAACCTGCTCGCCTCCGGCCGCCTGGAACGCGAACGCGCGGCCGTGCTTGCCGGCCAACAACAGGCCCGACGCCTCGCAGTAGGCCAGCCAGTCGTCGTTGCCCCGCATACCGAGCCAGCTTCCCAGGCCGTACGTGCGATAGGGGTGTTCCTTCACGGTGCTCCATC
This sequence comes from Thermoguttaceae bacterium, assembly GCA_034005525.1. GTDB lineage: Bacteria > Planctomycetota > Planctomycetia > Pirellulales > Thermoguttaceae > PWXP01. The sequence goes on from JAVEUP010000083.1 coordinate 26,639, forward strand.
GCACCTGGCCGGTGCGGGCGTCGAGGGCGAGAACGGTCGAGGGAAGCGTCTCGGGCATCTCGCCGCGGCGATTGGCCTGCGCACTCTCGATGGGCGAGACCGAATCGATGCAGAAGACGATTCCTCCACCCAGAGCGATGGCGTGGTTGTTGAAGCGGTCCTGGGCCTTGCGGCGCCAGAGCGTCTTTCCGCTTGCCCGGTCCAGAGCGATCAGCATGGTGCTGTCCCAGAGGCCTTCCTCGATGACGCGGACTTTCTGTGGGGCCGCGGCCACCACGATCAGGTCTTCGCCCACCCGTATGTCAGCTACGAACGGTGTCTCGCCCGGCTCCATTTCGAGCGGCCAGGCCGCCTTCTCGGCGCCGGTGGCCGGGTCGAGCACCCGCACCCGATCGCCGCCCGCCACGTAGATGCCGTCGTTCAGCGAAGCGCACCGGGCGAAGGGATCGACCGGCTCTTTCCACAGAAGCCGGCCCGTGTACACGTCGTACGCCTGCAACGTTCTCGTGCTCACCTGAAATGCGAACACCCGGCCGCCGACGACCTGAGGCTTCACCCCCGTACCGTAGTCTTTCCGCTTCCAAAACCCGTGATCCGGACCGTCGCCGTACCAAAGCAGTCCCAGCGGGGCTTGCACGCGCTGTTCCCTGGAGAAATAGCTGCGGGCGGCATCGGCACTTTCGTGGGTCCACTTGGCTGCCCCGGCAAGTGGGCCGGCGCGGGTGAGCAACACCAGCTCGCCCTTGCGGTGAACCTCGGCACCTTCGAGATCGGCCGCGGCAAATTGCTGCCGGCGCGAGTCCAGCCACCCATCGGAACCAAGAAAGCAGGCCGTCCCGCCGTACGGGCGCAGGACGTCGAAGATCTGCTCGACCGGCAGTCTGTCATTGCCGTTTGCGTCGGGGGCTTCCGGTACGACCATCAGGCTGGCAAGGTACGGCGGAAACGGGAACGTCCAGGGATTGCCGACGAACACCTCGGCCCGCTCGCCATAAAGCCCTCGGGCCGCCAGTGTCTCGCGCAACCTGCCGACGAGATCCCGGTCGGGGTCCACCGCGATGACCTTCAACTGCGATTGCGCCAGTAGCGCGTCGACCAGTCCGCTGCTCGGTACACCCAGGACCAGGCAGTAGCCCTCGGCAATGCCGGTTTGCCGGAGCAGGTTCGCAACCCTCGCTGTCCACTCGGATTGCACCTCCTCGGGCGGTGTGGGCTGCGGAATGTCATGAACTGTCATTTCGGGCTTCGGCTGTCCGCCGTAGCATTCCAGCCGGCCGTCGCTGCCCACGACGAACAGCCGCCCGTCGCCGGCGATCAGTCGAACGGCTGGCACGTCCATTGGCAACTGCCAGGCGATGCTCGGCGCGGCATCGTTCGGTCCGGGAAGCTCCACGGCCGTGAGCGTCCGACCGACCGATCCGTAAAGGCGGTTTCCGGCTCGAATCAAGGCCGCGCCGGCCGGTTTCTGGGCGGCGTCCGGGCCGGCAAGCTTCCACACTAGCGGTGCGACCCATCGCCAGGGCTTGAGAATGCGGCCGCCGTGGCCTTTCGACTCATACTCCGAGACCTCGGCCCCATCGAGGTCGTAAGCGTAGAAGGTCCCATTGTGAAGCCCGTAGGTAACGCTGCCGCAAACGACCGATTGCCACGAACAGCCCGGGAATTCCTTGTAAGGGTGGATCGGCCCCTCGAACAAGTGAAATCGGTTGGGATCGAAGGCATTGGGGGCATCGTCGCCGGCGGCAAGCCAGCGGCTGCCCACTTCGCGGCCGGTGCTCAGGTCGATCGCGCCCGTCTCGCCGACTAAAGCGTACGGACCTGCGGCCACCACGCGGCAGTCGCCATTGCGATACCCCTGCACGTAAAAGCGCAACTCGCCCGACTTCCGATCCAGTCCGGCCGGCATGGAACGGCCGTTGGGCACCAGCAGCAGGTCGCCTTGGACAACGAGATATCCCTGAGGCGAAAGGCCGCTCTCCTGGAGTACGTTGTGGTCGAGGCGCACGTCGTCGATCAAGTCGAGCCGGTCGTTGCGCCACACCGTCTCACCGGTGCGGGCGTCGACGGCGACGACAAAGACGCCCATCGTCGGCCACACGCCCGCGCCGAAGTACAGGGTGCCGTCAGCCAGCACCGGACCGCCCCGCACCGGCCAGAAGGAGATAAGCCGGGCGTTTCCCAGGTGGCGGCGCTCCGGCCGGTCCGCGGGCGCCCCGCGGACCTTCCACAGCGGTTCGCCGTCGGCTGCCCGCAGACAATACATGTACCCGTCGTCGGAGCCTACGTAGACCTTGTCCTCCCACGCCACTGGCGCGAAGCGGACCGGGCCCTCGGTGAAGAACTTCCAACGCTGGTCGCCCGTGGCCGTTTCGTAGGCCGTGACGCTGCCGTCGACCGGTGAGCCAAACAGCACCAACTGCCCGGCGACAATCGGTTCGTGGGCCTCGTCGAAATGCAGCCGCGGCTCGTTCGGCCAGGCGGGCGTGATGGCCGGCAGCGGCCGCGACCACTGCAAATGAAGCATTTCGGGCAACTCATCGGCCGACGCGGCGCTCCTCGCGGCATCGTTCCGCCACATGGGCCAGTCCGAAGCCGCCGCAGGCGGCACCGCCAACACGAAGTACACCGTTCCCATCACCGCGATGATCACGCCGGGGTGCTTCATGATCTTCTCTCCGTTATGGCGTTTCTGGCGGGAAGTTCTCCAATACTCTTAACGTAAGGCTACCACACATTCGGCCGGGTGTGAAGACGCGCGTACACCATCCTCGCGCGAACCCTGCAGCCGCGGACCAGCTCGCCGGAACCGCCACGGCGGTTTGGTGTTGTGCAGCAGAAGCACCAATGCGGCTCTTCCGTGTCTACGTGCAGACTGCATTCCTAGGGGACGGCACAGCAGCGTATGCCTACTACAGTGGCGCGGCCTGCACCCAGAAACAAAAGAGCCACTAGTTGTCCCCGTATTGCACGCGCTGGTGCCTCAGCCCCTGCGCCTTGCTCGCGGTGGGCTTGACGGCGACCGCCACATCAGGAATAATGGGGCTAGGGTCTCGCCGGTTGAAATCGGTCGACGGGAGAGGGGTTGGATTTGTCAGTCATCGAACGAATTCGGGACAAGATTCGAACGCGCGACTACTACCTATCGCTGCACGCAACCGAGGAGTTGGCGGAAGATGGATTTGAACGAGACGATATGGAGAATGCCGTCCTGACGGGATTCGTGCAGAAGAGGTTAACACACGACCCACGGGGTACGCGTTATCGAATCGAGGGAACCGCGAAGGACGGTCGCACGATGTATGTGCTTTGCCGTTTCACCGAAATCGGCGCACTGGTCGTCATAACTGTCTATGCGAAGGAATGAATCGAGATGAAGTGCGAGTTCTGCGATGCCGATACCGTAACGAAGCCGGTCAGAAAGCAGCATTGGTTCAAGGGTAAGCTCTACCTTGTGGAAAACGTGGAGGCTGAGGTGTGCGTAGAGTGCGGCGAACGGTACTTCCACGCGACTACCCTCGACGCCATCGACAATCTGATCGCCCGCGACCATCCCGTCAAGGAAGTCATTTCTGTCGAAGTGCTGAGAGCGTGAACCCGTCAAGGGAATCTCCCCGGCGTGCCCGCTCTTCACTGCGCTTCATCCCAGATGCTCCGCAAATACCCGACCGCGGCCGGCAGGACTTCGTCCGGGGGCCCGGAAAGGGTGCGGCATTCCACCTCCAGGAATCCGCCGTAGCCCATCTGCTTCAGCGCCGCGAACCCGGGACGAAAATCCATGGAACCGGAGCCCGGCTCCGTTCTGGCCACGGCCTCCGCCACATGCACCAGCTTCAGGTGCGGGCCGGCCTCGCGAAGTGCCCGGGGTATGTCGGCCTCTTCCGTGTGCATGTGATAGAAATCGGCAGTGAGCCCGATATTCGGATGCGCCAGCCGCCGGCACAGGTCGGCGGCATGACCGACACGGTTGAGGTACTCCGATTCGCTCCGGTTCACCGGTTCCAGCAGCAACTGGACGCCCCGCTTCCGTGCCTCATCGCCGAGTTCCGGTAATTGCCCAAGGAGCATGGCGTCCAGGCGTTCCTGCACCGAGGAGAATCCATCCGCCGCGCTGATGCGTTCCGGATTGTCTTGAATCAGCACCGGCGGCATGTTGAATGCGGGGATGTCCAATTCCGCGCACAGGTCGAACAATCGCAGCAACGACTCGCGGCATCGTGTCCGTTCCGCAGCATGCGGGCTCAGCAGCGAACCCTCGAAGCCGAGCGACAAAGCGGCAAGCGGCAGCGGAGAATTTCCCTTGCACGCCAGAAGCGGCTCCCGGAACTCGTCCAGATAGCGGCCCGGCACGCTCACGGCGTCGAACCCGTAAACTGCCGCAAGGTTCAGCCGCTCCCGCACCGTATCGCCCGGCAGGACTTCGAGCCGGCAGGAAAGCCGGATCGGCGAATTCTGTGCGTTGGATTCGTCTTTCATAGTCAGGACGTAGGGTGGGTGGTTCCGGCTGTCCACGGCGGGCCGGTTGACGTTCGCGCGCAATCGGGCTCTCCGGCGGCGGGCCGGTTCATTGTAGCATACAGCCGGGTTCACCCACGCGCGCGTTCCAGGGCGACAGGTGCAGGAACGGATTTGCAGTTGAAGCCGGGACCGGCCCTGCTGGAGTCCCGGCTTCAGCCGGTCGAAAAGCCGCCTAAAGGCGGGACTCCAGCTCGCTGCAAGTCCATTCCTCCACCCCAGGGCGACCGCGTGGGTGAACCCGGCCGCTTGGACGGGCAATACTATTCTCTCAAGGTACGATGCGGCTGGAACCACCCACCCTACGGTTCCCGCAAACGGACCTCCTCGACGGGGAAATCGTCGGGAAGCGGCATGGTACACTCGCCGGTGGCCAGCCACTGCACGCCCCGGATGAGCGTCACCTGGAATCCGACGCACTGCATCGACTGAAGCGTATTGCCGGGCTGTCGCGTCATGATGTGGCCCATGGTGTTGGTGATGCATTTCCCCTTGCCGAACGGGACCCACCACAGCACCGGCTCCTCCCGGCCGGTGCCGCCCTTCGCGGCATCGGAAAAGCCCGAAAGGAGAATGTGGACGTCGCTCTGGTCGATCCGGCAACGCGGCGCGTGGTAAAACTCATCGAGTGCATGGACCCAATGCTCCGGAAAATCGCGGGTGATGGGGTGCTTGTGGTCGCGCGTGGTCATCTTCCAGGGGTAGTTGCTCCCGTGGGCCGACGTGGGCCCCTCGCCCGGCTCGTCGCGCACCAGTCGCCCTTCAGCATCGTAGTACGGCGAGTAGCCGAACCGCGGATTGCGCCACAGCAAGCCGACCATGTCCTCATACGCCTTCCAGCCCGGGAAGGCGTTCTTCGCGGCGTGGATCACCATTGCGCCGCCCCCGCCGGCCACATACTCCTCGAACACCTGGTTGACCGGCTCGGGCCATCGCTCCTGGTTGTAGTCGATGATCACGCAATGGTACTTTGCGAACTCCGGGCGCCAGCCGTCCCAGGCGGCCTCGGGAGAACCCTTTTCCGGCGTCCGGCTCACATCGACCTCGATGCACGGCACGCTTTGCAGAATCTTCTTCATCATCTCCGATGATTCTTCCCAGTCGTGGCTGTGCTGCCCGGTAACGATTAGTACCTTGATCGGATCGGCAAGTGCGCTGGAAACGGACAGCAAGGCCCATCCCAATGCAGCGCCAGCGCCAAAGGTTCTGATCCGGTTGAATGTCTTCATGTCAAATCACCTCCGGCAATTGGAACGGCTTGCGTTGCGGGCGTTCGAGATAGGCGTTCGCCTCGTCGTCGCCGGGGAAGATCTCCTTCTCGGGGTCCCAGGTGAGCTTTCGGCCCAGTTCACGGGCGATGCCGCCCAACTGGCACACTGAGCATGTACGGTGTCCGATCTCCACGTCGGCGGCCGGCTTCTCGCGCGACTTGATGCAGTCGATCCAGTTCTGGAAGTGATGCTTGCTCTCGTACAGTGGGACGGCGTCGGCAGGAAGCGGCTCCTGCGACAGCGCGATCGGAATGGTATTGAACCGGCCGCGATGCTCGACCAGCCGGCCCCGCTCGCCGTAGAAGATGGCGCCGAAGGCCGAAGGTTTTTCCTCGGGCTCTTGCAGTTCGCCCGAGGCTGTCTTCTCCAGCAGTTCCGGCGGGAAGCCGATGTGCAGCTTCACACCGTTGGCGTAGCGGTACGTGAGCCGTGCACCGGGGTGCGCACTTTCCGCCCAGACCTCGACCGGTCCGGTGTCGTCGGTGCCGAGGCCCCACTGCACGATATCCAATGCGTGGGAGCCCGAGTTGGCCAGGTTGCCGCCGGAGTAACGCCGCAGGTTGTGCCAGCCCGGGTTGTTGTAGGTCAGGTACACTCGCTCGTTGTACGGGACCGGCTCGGTCTGCCCGCACCAGGTGTCCCAGTCCATGCCCTCGGGGATCGGCTCGGCGGGGATGTCGAAGTCGGCGTACGGCCGGGAACTGGCCCAGCGCTGGCACACCACGTCGGTGATCTTGCCCAGCCGGCCGTTGCGCAGCAGTTGGGTCGCCTCGTAGTTGCGGGGCGTCGAGCGCTGTTGGGTGCCCACCTGGAACACGCGGTTATACTTGCGGGCGGCCTGGACCATGGCGCGGCCCTCGCGGATCGTCAGGCTGAGCGGCTTCTCGGCGAAGACGTCTTTCCCGGCCTGGCAGGCGTGAATGCAGGGCAGCGCTCGCCAGTGCTCCGGCGTGGGCACCATGACGGCGTCGATATCGTCGCGGTCGAGAATCTTGCGGTACTCCTGGTACACGGCGATCGGGCCGCCCTCTTCGCCCCGGAGCACCTTCTCCCGGTACGCCTCGATGTACAACCGGCATTTCTCCAGGTAGACGTCAGCAACGGCCACCACGCGGGCTTCGCCCGGTACGCTCGGGGCGCTGCCCAGGTCGCCGTGCATCTGGTGCGCGCGGCGCCCCACGCCGATCCACGCCAGGTTGATCCGGTCGTTCGCCCCCGCGCGGCCCGGTGCGGCCAGCACGCTTGCGGGAAACACATACGGCGCGGCCACGCCAGCCGCCGCGGCCAGGCCGCCGGCCAGAAAACTCCGGCGAGGAATCGTTTGAGAACTGCTCATCTTGATGCTCCTGATTTTCAAGGTGGGATTGGATGATGGGTGAAAGCCGCGTCGCTGTCGATACACTCCCGTGCGCCGCGTGGGTGAACCCGGCCGCTAAGCGACCGGAACCGCCCACCCTGCGCTTCCGGCAAGTACGTCGGTGTTAAAGTCTGCTCA
>JAVEUP010000276.1:0-7898 GCA_034005525.1 Thermoguttaceae bacterium
GTGTCGTAAGTCCTTATGCGAAAAGGCGTTCCTGACAGCGCAACCGGCTCAGCCCCACCTCAGGAGGGATTGTCAACCAGGTGAAGATGGAGTATAACTCCTTTGGTCAGCTTATCTCCGACTACCAGGAGCACGCCGCCGTGGTCAGTGTGGGAACGTCGCCGAAGGTCGGTTACGGCTACGCCGACGGCTCGGCCGGGCACGTCCGGCCGACGCGCGTCACCTACCCCAACGGCCGCGTGCTGCGATACGAATACCACGCCGGCACCGACGACGCCTTCAACCGCCCCAGCTTCCTGGCCGACGACCATGCCGGCCAACTCGGCTGGCGGCTGGCCGAATATGCGTACCTGGGGCTCGGCCAGGTCATCGAGATGCACCACGAGGAGCCCGACCTGCTGTTTACCTTGGCGCATGGAATGGAAGCCGACCCGTACGACGGGCTGGACCGGTTCGACCGGACGGTCGATATGCGCTGGACCTGCTGCATGGGCGGTTACAGCGGCTCGGGCAGCTCCGGCGATCCGGGCGACTGCGAGGCGGAACTGGTCGAGCAGGTGTGTTACGGCTACGACCGCGCGAGCAACCGCACGCACCGCCGCATGCCCATTGCCGCGGCGTGGGGCACGAACCTCGACGAGCTGTACGGCTACGACCGGCTGCACCGGCTGGTCGATTTCGACCGGGGCAAGCTCATCCGGGACGACGACCTGATCGACCCGCTCGCGCGCAAGGCCCAGTGGACGCTGGACGCGACGGGCAACTGGTCGCGCTTCCGCCGGTTCGACCAGCACGACGCCGACGCCGCGCTCGATCAAACCCGCGGGCACAACGGCGCGAACGAGGTAACGGACATTGCCGAGACGGTCGGCCGCGTGTGGATCAGCCCCACGCACGACCGCGCGGGCAACATGCTTATCCTCCCCCGCCCGTCCGACCCGCGCGAGTCGTACATCGCCACCTACGACGCCTGGCACCGGCTGGTGAAGCTCACGCAGTCTGACGGCGCGGGCGGCCTCGAGCCGGTGGCCGAGTACGCCTACGACGGCCGCAACTTCCGCACCGTCAAGCAAACCTACGCCGCGGGCGAACTCATCGCCGCCCGTCACTCCTACTACTCGTCGCAGTGGCAGGTACTCGAAGAGCGCCTCGACGATTCCCCGGCCGCCGCATGCCAATACGTGTGGGGCGAGCGGTACATCGACGACCTCGTCCTCCGCGACCGCGACACCGCCGGCGACGGCCTGCTCGACGAGCGCTTCTACGCCCTGCAGGACGCCAACTGGAACGTCATTGCCATCTCCGATCCCTACTGCCAGATCCAAGAGCGCTACGCCTACGACGCCTACGGCACCCCCGCCGTCCACAACGCCGCCTTCACGCCCATCGCGACAAGCGCCTACGCTTGGCCCTACACCTACACGGGCCGGCGGCTGGACGAAGAAAGCGCCCTGATGTACTACCGCAACCGAATGTATCATGCGGAGTTGGGAAGGTTTGTGAGTCGGGATCCAGTGGGAATGGTCCAGAACGCGGCTCTTTATGCCTACGCGCACGGCAGCCCGCTGGGCAAGACTGATTCCCTCGGTTTGTGGGGAAGTGACGTGCATCGAGGAAGAACTTTCGATTTGGCAGCCCAGGCGGGATATCCGATGAACGCCGCGCGCACCATCGGTGACTGGAATGAGGACGTCGACTGGTTCGCAACGAGTTGGGGTCCCGGATGGGCACCCATTGTGGGCAAACAGAGCTACCACTTCAACCGAAATCTGAGCGCCGGCGGGGGCGCTGACACGCGAATTATGCATAAGGTAAAGCATTTCATTGAAGCCACAAAGACGTGTTCCGAGAAGAACGATCCTGACGAGGCAGCAAAACACTTGGGAGTTGCGTTACACCCACTTCAGGACTTCTACGCTCACGGCGACTATGGCATTAACGACACGATTCCGAACGGTGGTAATTGGATTGTTCATAACCAATACAGCCCTCAGTCTCCATTGCCCGGAAAACCGAACTTGGCGAGCTACCCGGACGATCCTGCCTTGGACGCCGTAGGCGGGCCGGGCGGGCGCCCAGCCGGTCCTGCCATGAGGGAACGTACATTCGAGTGGGCAGGGCCAAATTTCGTGGCCGACTACGCCATCTACAGGCGAGGCACTCAACGCATTCGCGATACGGAAGCTGCAACATCCGAATTATTGGTCGACTTTCGGCGTTTTCTCGAAAGGCTGCCCGACGGTAGGGGCTGCAATTGCCGTCAGTTCTTTGGAGTCAGATAGGTGCAACGAACCATGAAAGTACTGCTGCGTCGATTGGTACTTGGTATCCTCCTGGGAGAAGCATTTCTCGTGCTCGGTGTTCTCGATGCGGTTCGCGCGCGAATCATGGCCGAGGTGACTGGAATCGATTCCCTCGAGTGGATTGCTCCTGTTGCCCAAGCGGTGTTTTGGTCAACTACGCTATTCTGTAATATGACAGGAATATCGTTTGATCAGGACCCAATCCATCTGTTCGCCTTCCTGCTTGTTTACTGGGCAGTGGTGGGCATTGTGGCATTGCAGGGCTTCTTGTTGATTAGGCGGCTATTTGCCGCAAGAGGATGCCCGGCTGGTTCCACGGGTATGGGCACATCTGGCACATAACGCAACGAACATGCGATGCCAAGTGATGGGTTCTGTAAGAATAGCAACGGCCAAAGTACACCGGGTACAGCCCGACCTGCTGTTCACCTTGACGCAGGGGGCCAGCTACGACCCGTACGACGGGCTGGACCGGTTCGACCGCACGGTCGATATGCGGTGGACCTGCTGCATGGGCGGTTACAGCGGCTCGGGCAGTTCCGGCGAGCCGGGCGACTGCGAGGCGGAACTGGTCGAGCAGGTGTGCTACGGGTACGACCTCGCGAGCAACCGCACGCACCGCCGCATGCCGATTGCCGCGGCGTGGGGCAGGAACCTCGACGAGTTGTACGGCTACGACCGCCTGCACCGGCTGGTCGATTTCGACCGCGGCAAGCTCATCCGGGACGACGACCTGATCGATCCGCTCGCGCGGAAGGCGCAGTGGACGCTGGACGCGACGGGCAACTGGTCCCGCTTCCGCCGGTTCGACCAGCACGACGCGGGCGCCGCGCTCGATCAAACCCGCGGGCACAACGGCGCGAACGAGGTGACCGACATCGCCGAGACGGTCGGCCGCGTGTGGATCAGTCCTACGCACGACCGCGCAGGCAACATGCTGGTCATTCCCCGCCCGTCCGACCCGCGCGAGTCGTACCTCGCCACGTACGACGCCTGGCACCGGCTTGTGAAGCTCACGCAGTCCGACGGCGCCGGCGGGCTCGAGCCGGTGGCCGAGTACCAGTACGACGGGCGCAACTTCCGCATCGTCAAGCAGACCTACGCCGCCGGCGAACTCATCGCCGCCCGCCACTTCTATTACTCGTCGCGATGGCAGGTGCTCGAAGAGCGCGTGGACGATTCCCCGGCCGCCGACATCCAATATGTTTGGGGCGAGCGTTACATCGACGACCTGGTGCTTCGCGATCGCGACACCGTCGGCGACGGCATACTCGACGAGCGTTTCTACGCCCTGCAGGACGCCAATTGGAACGTCATTGCCATCTCCGATCCCGACTGCCAGATCCAAGAGCGTTACGCCTACGACGCCTACGGCACCCCCGCCGTCCACAACGCCGCCTTCACGCCCATCGCAACAAGCGTCTACGCCTGGGCCTACACCTACACGGGCCGCCGGCTCGATGAAGAAACCGGGCTGATGCACTACCGCAACCGGATGTATCATACGGAGTTGGGGCGGTTTGTGAGTCGGGACTCGATTGAGTACCGCGCGCGGGACGTGAATCTCTATCGGTATGTTGTAGCAAAGCCGACGAGCGCAGGAGATCCATTGGGGCTCGCGACGCTGATATTCTCTCCGAGAGACACAAGAGGAACGCCGTGGATTTCAACGGACAGGCCGTGGATCTTGGCACATAGTGAGGCCGTATTTGGCGTAGAATGTGTTGTTGTGTGCTGCCGTCGGTTGCTCTTCAGTGGCTATGGCGTTGAGTGCACTATGACTTTCACCGCGACCATTCGGATCAATGTAGAACGAGCTAAGGCACACGGCTTTGATATAGCAGGTGTATACGGACACGAACAACGGCATATCGAATCAAGTCGGTGGTTTCTCAAGCAGCTTCAACAGCGGCTGACTCAACGCGAAGCTTGGCGAAAATGCCGAATGAGACGATATCACCGTGCCCGTGCTCTTGCCGATGAACTAGAAATGTGGGCCAGGACTGAACATTCCCAACACGCTGAGCGCGAAGCTCAACATCAGAATCCGCGCAGTCCCAAGAACGGGCAAGAGTATCCGCCATTGGATGGCGTTTTCCCCGATCCGATCGTCGATCCGCCCTATGTCGTACCACCTGACCCGTTCCTGCAGAGACGGACAAGCTTCTAACCCTGTACTCTTGACACACCGGAGAATACTGATGGTTCGCAATTCGACAATGCGACAAAGCATGTTGCGATATGCCACCATGGAATCCACGAATCAACGCAGTTGGAGCGACGCAAGGATTGTGGGAGCCGTGTTACTGATAGGGGTTGCTCCGCTGGTAGCATCGTCTCGCGAGGCTGTACCGGCCTACTCAAATGCCGGTGGCACTTCCGGGGGCAACCGTCCTGAAGACGAGCCCGCATTGACGGTGGGCTTCGTCAAAACAGTTCCTGCAAGGCCGAATCCGCGAGAGTGCTTTCCACAGCGGTTTCTCGCGATGTCTGTGATAGACGGGCATGTACAGCTTGAGGAGCTTGCTCGCTATCCCGACCGTCAACTGGCGCTGCGAGAGGGTCGAGTCGCTGTGCGCATTGATGGCAAATATGGTTTTGCCGATGAAGATGGACGGATTGTCATACATCCACTGTACGATCACGTAACAGATTTTGCGGAGGGGCTCGCCGTCGCTCGCAACGACGAAGGCTTTGGGTATGTTGATCGCGCTGGAAGCGTTGTCATCGGATTCCAGTACGATTACGCATACTCCTTTCGCGATGGTCTGGCGGGTGTGAAGAATGGAACGAAGTGGGGGCTCATTGACCGAAACGGGGCTTGGGTTAAAACGCCGACGTATCAAGAACTCAGCCTCTTGGTTGGCGGGATCTATGTTGTATCCGAAAGTGGCGAGCAGGGGTTCGTCGACTCGCGCGGGGAGATCAAGCGGCATCGGGAGTAGCCACCCGGGGTCAGGGGAATTAAAGGGGAGCCATCTGGGGTCAGAGCGCACTTTGTCATTAGCGCGATGCCAATGCCCCAACACGAGTTCAAGGCTGGCAAGGCTGGTGTTCACCCAGTACAGCAGGGTCAGGCCTATATTTTACACTTTAGGGCGTTGCAGCACCACGTCTGCGGCCAGGCAACAGAGCATTAGCCACCTGGGGTCAGAGCGCACTTTGTCATTAGCGAGAGATGCCCATGCCCCAACACGAGTTCAAGGATGGCGAGGCCGGTGTCAAGACGACATGTTTGCGCTTCAGTGGGATAGCAGCAGCACGTCCCTGCAGACAACAGAGCGACCGGAGAGGACAACCTCATTGGGGATATTTACAAGACAAGCATCGCATGACGCGATGCCGCGAACCGGCCCGGCCGCGCGGCGAGGGCGCCATCGGTTCCTGAACGGACGCCATCCATCGCGAACGTCGCCGGCGAGTGACGGATCGCGAAGTCGGGATCAGGGCTTATCGTAGCCCACCGTCAACGACGGCGCATTCCCGGCATGCCTCGCGCGGAGTCCCGCGCGGCGCACCTGCCGGGCCGCCGTCCAACCATTGCCATGGACGCAACTCGCGCCCGCGCTATGGGGAACATCTGGGGTCAGAGCGCACTTTGTCATTAGCACGATGCCAATGCCCCAACACGAGTTCAAGGCTGGCGAGGCTGGTGTTCACCGGTACGAGTTCGACCCGCTGGCCGGCAGGAGTACGTCATTCCGGACCTCGACGACCAGGGCCGGCAGACGTACACGAAGAACTACTACGATAACCTGGACCGGCCGATCATGGTCGAACGGCACCACGACGCCGACGCCGACGCCGACGGCCATTATCCCGAGGACGGCACGGTCGACCCGGACGATGTGCTCCTCGCCCGCGAGGAGACGTTCTACGACGACCGGGGGCAGGTCTACCGCACCCGCACCCACGCGGTCGATCCGGCGGACGGCACGGTGGGCGCCTACCTCGAAGGCAACACCTGGTACGACGCGGCCGGCAACGCGGTCAAGCAGCAGTCGGCCGGCGCAAGGTCGTTTACCAAGTCGACCTACGACGGCCTCGGCCGCGCCGTCCGGCAGTACACCGGCTACGACGACGCCGAAACCACTTACGCCGAGGTCCTGACGGTCGAGGGCGATACGATCCTCCAGCAGCAGGAAGCCGTCTACAACGAGGCCGGCAGCGTGGTGTTCAGCACCACGTGGCGGCGTATGGACGATGCGACGGGCACCGGCGCGCTGAGCGCCCCGGACGGCGAGCAGCCGATCGCCCGCGTCTCGTACACGGCGGCCTGGTACGACGAGCTGGGCCGCACGACGGCCACGGCCGACTACGGCACCGGCGGCGGCGTGCCGCCGGTGCGTCCGGCCGCCGCGCCCCTGCGGAGCGATACGGTGCTGGTCAGCGAAACCCGCTACAACGACCGGGGCGAGGCGTTCGCCACGATCGACCCGGCCGGCGTGGAGAGCCGCACCGAATCGGACGCCGCTGGTCGCCAGATTCGTGCGATCCAGAACTACCAGGCCGATTCCGACGCTGAAGATGAAAACGTCACCGTCGAAATGGCCTACAACGCCGACGGCAACCTGCGGACCCTCACCGCCAAGAACCCCGCCACAGGCGACCAGGTGACGCGGTACGTCTATGGCAGCCACCTCGGCGTCGATAGCCCGCTGATCTGCCGCAACGACCTGCTGCGTGCGGAAATCTATCCCGACAGCGACGATACGCCCGACCTGGGCGACGGGGCCGACGGGGTGTTCGACCGGGTCGAGTATGAATATAACCGGCTGGGCGAAACGATTCAGAAGAAGGACCAGAACGGCACGGTCCACACTTATGATTACGACCCGCTGGGCCGGCAGGTGGGCGATCGGGTGACCGAACTGGGCGAGGGGGTCGACGGCGCCGTCCGGCGGATCGAAAGGACCTTCGAGGTCCGCGGGCTGCCGGAGACGATCACCAGTTTCGATAGCCCCACCTCAGGAGGGGTTGTCAACCAGGTGAAGATGGAGTATAACTCGTTTGGTCAGCTTATCTCCGACTACCAGGAGCACGCCGCCGTGGTCAGTGTGGGAACGTCGCCGGGGAATTAAAGGTGTCCGGTACATTTTCTAGGTTGGCCTCGCGGGCGAATTAAAGATGTCCGGTACGTTTTCTAGGTCGGCCTTGGGGCGAACGATTCCATCGGCTACATCAGGCCGGGTGGCCCCGGGTGATTGCTCACCCGGGGCTCCCACAGACCCGCACGTGCAGGATTACCGCATACGGTTCCTCAAGTGACACCTTCGCTTCGCTTACGGCACACCGAGTGGACGGCCACCGCGTAAGGCAACCGATATCGCTCTTGGAGCCGGGCAAACCAGCTCCAAGGCGGGCGGTTCTTCCGCCGCCGGCGGCTGAGCCACTTCCGCCAGACACGACGCACCTCGTCCCGAAAACGGGTCAGCGCGATGCTGTTGCCCGTGATTCCGAAGTAGGCAAAGTGGCCGCGAAGCTTCTGGCATAGTTTCGCGTACTGCGCCGCGATCGGACGATGCCGGTTCGCCCGGCACCATTGGGCCACCGTCCTGATGGCCCGCGTGAGTCGGCTGGCTGCCGTCTTTCGCT
>JAVEUP010000084.1:0-33788 GCA_034005525.1 Thermoguttaceae bacterium
TCGCCCCGCGGTAGCAACCAAGCTCACGCCGGCGGCAGAAACAGCAAGAAAATCGCGGCGGTTCAGGTCAGTTCTCATCGCGTAGTCTCCCTATTGTTGGCCATTCATGGACGCGGGTAATGTGCTGCAAGTTGTCAGTTTAGCACGTTGCGCCGGATCGTTGCAACCACACCGACCGTCAACGATAGACCTTTACGGTCTTCACGATGACGCGGAAGTCTGCGGCGGGCTTGGCCTGGGAAGCGAGCATGACCCGGTTGGCTCCCAGCAAGAGTATGAGGAATGTGCGAAGTATCCTGCGTTCGCGTCGTGACAAGCTCTGCCATGTCTGTTGTACTTGAACTCGAAGTTTCATTAGGGGCTCCTTCCACTTGCTTTGTCGCGGTAAACGACGTAAGTGTTTGTGAGCCCCTGTTTTACTAAACCTCCTAGGTTCGCGCAACTCTATTTAGCCGGGATTATTCACGTAGGGTGGGCCGAGGCCGCGCAAGTCCTTGGTGGGACTGCGCAAGCCATGCACGGCTGATTTGCACGCCGCGCGCTGGACCCACGTCGGTCTGAGCGGCCGAAGTCCCACCAAGATCATGCCTTGCTTGTCACCACCCTACATCCTGATGAATAATCCCGGCTAGTATGATCGACCACAGGAAAAGATGCATGGCAAACGAGTGCATCCGCCACGGGGGGGTGAGCACGCAATTCTCGACAGAAGGGCCACCGGCCGGCTTGTCCGGCTCGGAGCCATGGTCAGCAGGCTAGTTGCAGCCGTCACTACGGCGCGGCACAATACGATTCCGGTGCAGGACAAAGGAGAACCAACATGACGAAACACCAAGGCGTATCGCGGCGTACGGCCCTTCAAGCAACCGGGCTCGGAGCACTTGGGCTGTTCTGTCCCGGCAGAGCCGCAGCCCAATCCCCCCACGCGATTGCCGCGACAGCATTGGGCCAACAGCCGCACTCCGACGGCCCGGTCTTGGAACCGCTGAACCGCCTGCCGCGCATGGTGCAGGAGTACCTCGTTGCGCAAGCCCGCGAGGCTGAAGGGCGCGGCTTGCTCGTCAAGGAATCGCTCCGCACGAAGGCCGACGCCGAGGCGTATGTACGTTCTGTACGTGAGAAGATCGGGCTGTGCTTCGGCCCACTACCCGAGAAGACGCCGCTGAATCCGCGCGTAACCGGCGTGCTGGAGCGGGACGCGTACCGGATCGAGAAGGTCATCTTCGAGAGCCGCCCGGGGTTTCTGGTAGCCGGCAACCTGTACGTGCCCAGGGGCGGCCGCTTCCCGCGGCCCGCCGTGGTGGGTTCTTGCGGCCATAACGACAAGGCCAAGGCGGCCGAGGCCTATCAGGCGTTTTCCCAAGGGCTGGCCCGGCAGGGCTACGTGGTGCTGACCATCGATCCGATCGGGCAGGCCGAGCGCATGCAATACGTCGACGAGAACCTCCGCCCCCGCCGCGGCGGCGGCGACCGCGAGCATCTCTACGCCGGCAACCAGCAATTTCTGGTCGACGAGTTCTTCGGGACCTGGCGCGCCTGGGATGCCATGTGTGCCATTGACTACCTGCTCACTCGCGATGAGGTTGACCCCAAGCACGTGGGCATCACCGGCACCTCGGGCGGAGGAACTGTCACGGCATGGGTTTGCGCCCTGGAACGGCGATTGACCATGGCCGCGCCAAGCTGCTTCATCACCACGTTCAGCCGGATGCTGGAGAATGAACTGACCGCCGATACCGAGCGGCATCCGCCGCGGGCACTCGCCCTGGGACTCGACCACGACGACTTCCTGGCAGCCATGGCGCCGAAACCGATCGTCATCCTGGCGCAGGAGCTGGACCATTACGACGTGCGCGGCTCGATTGAGGCCTATCGGCGGCTGAAGCGGCTGTACCAACTTCTCGGCGCCGAAGAGAACATCAGCCTGCACGTTGGGCCCGGCCATCACGGCTTCAACCAGGACCACCGCGAGGCGATGTACCGCTGGTTCAACCGGGTGACCGGAATCTCCGACGCGACGACCGAGCCCGATTTGGTGCTCGAAGAGGAAGAAGCCCTGCGATGCACCCCGCAGGGTCAAGTGGCCGGGATCGGCTCGAAGACCATCTACAGCTTCACCCGCGAGAAGGCCGAGGCCCTGGCAGCCCGGCGCCGGCCGTTGCGGGGCGAGGCGCTGCGCAGCGCCATGATCGAGGTGCTGCGGCTTGCACCTCAAACCGACGTACCCGAGTACCGCGTCCTGCGCCCGCTGCGCGGGCGGCGATATCCCAAGCCCCACGCCACGACGTACCTGGTCGAAACGGAGCGGGGCGTCCATGCCGTGGTGTACAGGTTGTACGACGAGTTGCATCATGCGCGCCCGCCGCAGGGACCGAAGCGAGCGGTGCTGTACGTTGCGCACCAATCAAGCGACGCGGAACTGCGCGACGAGCCGCTCGTTCGTGAGTTGCTTGAATCCGAGCCGGACACACCGCTGTTCACCTGCGACGTGCGCGGCATCGGCGATTCCAGGCCCGACACGAACTTCGGCGGCTGGGATACCTTCCTCGGCATGCGCGGCACCGACTACTTCTACGCCATCCACGCACTGATGCTCGACAAGCCCTACGTGGGCCAACGCACACACGATCTATTGCGGGTTCTCGACTGGTTGGGCAGTTTCGATCACACCGAAGTTCACCTCGTCGCGACAGGCTGGGGCGCCCTGCCCGCCGCATTCGCCGCGGTACTATCCGAGCGGGTAACCCAGGTAACGCTCAAGCACGCCTTGACTTCGTACACCGACATCGCCACCTCAGAAAGCTACAACTGGCCGCTCTCCTCGTTCCTGCCCGGCGCCCTCGACAAGTTCGACCTGCCCGATTGCTACGAGGAACTCCGGGCGAAACAACTACGCCTGATCGATCCGTGGGGCCCGGACGCTGTGTAAGGAAGCGACGCGACCGAACCGTCGCCGTTTGCGGCAAGTTTTTCTGGCACGCTTGAGAGTGTCCCAAAGGGGCTGAGTTCGCCCAGCCCGGGGTCACGTTCCTCGCTGTTGTACACGAGTCGTGGCCGCCACCGGCCGGCTTGTCCGGCCTGGAGCGGTGGTCAGTCGGCTAAGACGGTGCCAAGGCTCCATGTCTCCCCTGCACGCTGCCGCCGCCGAAGGCGGCAGCGTGCAGGGGAGATAGTCCGGGTGAACCATGTTCCCTTAGCTCACTGACCACGGCTCCATGCGGGGCAAGCCCGCAGGTGGCCCTTTGCTGCCTTCCAAACGTGCCAGAGATTCTTGCCGCACACACTGTCACCCACGCCCTTTACACTGTCGACCGCTTCTCCTACAATTGACCTAGACTGTCCGCTTGTTGTCCGGTAGCCGTGTTGAGCCAGTACCTCATTCCTGCCGGCCCCAGGACTGCCACTGAATGTACCCATTATTCCAGGCGCTATCAGGCGTTCGGAGTCATCGTTACACAGCGTTGGGCGCGCGGCGCATCGCAGCGCCGAAACAGGCCCCTTCTTTTGGCTTAATGCATGGCCCATGATCGATTCAAAGCAAGTTGGTGGCTGCCCGGGGGACACGCCCAGACCCTCTGGCCTGTCCTGATGCGGCGAGTCCGGCTCGACGTGCGATCGGAGCGACTGGAGCTTCCCGATGGCGACTGTGTACGCCTGGACTGGGTTGGTGCAAGCGGCCCTATCGTGATTGTCCTGCCGGGACTGCAGGGTGACTTGGGGTCGGCCTATGTTCGAGGAATGCTGCGGGCGTGTAAGACGCGGGGCTGGCGCGCCGTGTTGCTGAATTACCGCGGTCGGGGCGAGCCGAACCGCTTGCTGAAAAGCTACCACTGCGGAATGACTTGTGACCTGCATCACCTGGTTCATAACCTCGCACGGCAAGAGCCCGATACACCCATCGGAGTTGTGGGCTACTCCGTCGGTGCGAACATCTGTCTGAAATGGCTGGGCGAGTGCGGGCAGCGCGGTCAGACAACACCGGTCGCGTCGACCGTCGGGGTATCGGCCCCGTTTCACCTGGGGCCTGTTGCCAAGAAGATTGAGCGAGGATTTTCGCGTGTTTACCAGTGGTATCTCCTGCGGAGCCTCTGCGGCGACGTCGCGCGGAAGACAGAGGCGATGGGCGTCGACGTGGGACTGACCCGCCGGGAGCTGCGCCGGCTGAACACCTTCTATAAGTTCGACGACCGAATCAGCGGTCCCTGGAACGGGTTCAGCGGCGCCGAAGACTATTATGCCAAGACGCGATCGGACGTGCTGCTGAGGCACGTGACCGTGCCAACGCTCATCCTCAACGCTCACGACGACCCCCTGGTGCCCACCCACCTGATACCACACCCGCGCGATCTCTCAGACAAAGTGACGTTGGAGATTACCGAGGGCGGCGGGCATATGGGTTTCGTCAGCGGCCGATGGCCCTGGTCGCCCCGGTTTTGGCTCGACACGCGCGTGCCGGAATTCCTGGCAAAGTTCTTCTAGCCCGGCGTGGGCAGCTTCGGGCAGTTCCTTTGCGACGTCGATCAGCCGAGCGGCGTGACCGTCTCGTCGGCCAGCAGCATTCCCATTTCCATTCGGGTCATCATCAATCCTTCGGCTTGCCCGTCGGATCGACGGGACCGCGCACTGTGACTGGGCGCGGGGCGATGGCGCGCACCAGGTCCGGCAGGTCGTATCGCTGAAGTGCACCGGCGACGATCTGCTCAAGCTGATGCTCGGCCAGCGGCGTGGCCACCACGTCCATCCACGACTCGATAGCTTCTTCCGTCACGACTTCCGCCACGCGAAGGTCCAGAGCCGCCGCGTGTAATGCCACGGGTCCACCTCGCTCGATTCCGACCAGGCGAACTTGTTCGGGGACAATCTCTTCACGGCTGAGCAGGACGTCCAAGGCGGCCAGCACGTCTTCAGTCCGCTGCCCCGGCAATGGGCGGGCCAGATGGATGCCCAAATAGCTCAACTGGAACTCGTTCTTGCCGATCAGCCGCGGCTTCGCAGCGGCCGTTTCACCCGTGCCGCGCACGTCAATCGCCAGGACGGCACGGCCCTCGCGAACCAGCGACTCAATGGGGCCGCCTGGAATGGATGCTTGCTGTTTGCCGCGGCCATCGACGTACAAGACCGCAGGCAACTTGCCTTCCCGCGCGGCCGGCAGGAACAGCAGCGCAGGCACGGGCGGCTCGCCCTCGCGCTCAATGCGAAGCTTCTCAATGGTGTAACCCTCCCGCTCGACAACACCGAGCCTCTTCGCTACCGGCTTGTCGGTGATCTCGCGGATGCCGGCCAGGCGGCGGACTTCGGCCAGGCACTCCTCCTTCGAGTGATCCCGCCAAAACGCCTCGCGGTCGGCGGCCAACTCCTTCGCCCGGTCCAGGTTCAAATCCCAAACCGTCCGTCCGCGGAAATCGGTCACTACCTGCCCCGACTCGGTCACTTGCAGCGCCTCGTCCGTCTGAAGCACCGGCTCAACCTCCGTCGGCGCGTCGTTGATGCCCTGCAGCCATCGGCGCATCCAGCGCAAGGCAGCCTCCCGACGTGGTTGTGAAAACCCGTGCTTGTCCGGATACTCGAACAGTTCGACCCGCTCGCCGAATCCCAGGATGCCGTAAACCCGCTTCGCCTCCCGGAACGTGTCCCACGAGCCGTCGATGTCGAAGAAGTCGTACGTGCCGGTGAGAATCAGCGTGGGCTTCGGCGCCCGCATGGTCACGTAATCGACGTGGTCAATGCCCAGCGCCACTTGCGCGGTGATATTCTGCTCGCCGTCTTGCGGGCCGATGGTGTTCAGCAGTCGGCTGAGCGAGGTGATGTAACACGACGGCGCGGCGGCCAGGATGCGGTCGTCGGTGGCCATCAGGTAAGCCGTGAGCGTCCCGCCGCCGGAGTTGCCCGTGCAGCCGATCCGCTCCGGGTCGACGTCCGGGCGTTCGATCAGGTAGTCGAGCGACCGGATGCCGTCCCAAATGCGGTAATTCGCGGCACCAACGCCGGTGAGGCGAGCACCGATATCGGCCAGCGTATGCTCAGTAACCCCTCCGATCACCGGTTTGCCATTTTCATCAAGCGATTGGTATCGCTCGCCTTGGCCAAAGGGATCGTAGATGAGCGTTGCGAACCCATGGCGAGCCAGGAGGATGCAGGCACTCTGGTACGCGCCGGACGCCTTGCCGTTGCCCGAGTGCCCGCAGGGAACCAGAACGCCCGGGAACGGCCCCTCGCCTTCCGGCAGGTACAGGTTGCCGGTTACATGGTGGCCGGGGCGGCTCTCGTACAGCACCCGCTCAATCCGGTAGCCGTCGGCCTCGATGACGCCGACCGTTTTGCCATTAAGCGGCGTCCGTTCTGGAAATGGGCCGATGGCAGTCATCCAGTCTTTGCGTACGCGCCCGATTCGTTCACGCACGGCTTCCGGAGTTTCCAGCGTCCGGACCTCTTCCCGGCGCGCGTCGAGTAGCTTGTCGCACTCTTGCACCAAGTACGTACGCAGCAACACCCCCGGCTGCTCGTCGGGCGAGAAGACGGCGAGATCCTCGGCACTTTCGGCAAATTGAGCTATTACGGCCAGAAGAAATGCAAAGGCAACGGGCGTCAAGCTACAGAGCAGGCGGGTAGATGGACGCATGGAATGACCTCCCAAGGTTGGTAGTGAGAAACAATGGTTGTCACGTGGCAGGATACTTCGTTTCAGCCCGTGTGGCAAGCCGCAGGCTGATGTTTTCGGGGCGCTCGTCCGCAAGACTCGTGGCTTCTTCAGAAGAAGACATGCGTTTCAAAACGCACCGGCGCCGATTGCTTTCCCGTCCTTCCGGTTGCCCAGACTCGCATGGATTTCCAATTCCATCGAATAGCTCATGGTACGGACCGAACCGTCGCAGAACACCACTTGCCAGCCGCCCGAGTGCGCGCTGCCGAAAATGTCGACCAACGACGGACCGGGCTGGTCTTGGCGTGGCGAGCCGAAACTGACATGCGTGAATCGGTAGTGATCGTTATCGACACCCACGTAAAGGTTTTCGTTGTCGCCACCATCCTTTCCGGTCGTATAATGGTCCGGATTCAGGTACTTTTCACCAATCAGGTAGGTGTTGCTCGTGCCGTCGCGAATTTCAGCAACTGTCACCTGGCTCCGCTGATGCGAGATGCCGTTGCGGTCGGACATATCGGTCCATTCGCCAGGCTTCAGGGCATCGCCGGCCGCGATGCTGGCCGGGCCCGGAGTGAGCTTCCTGTCCAAGTGATCGCCCGCGTTGATCGCGTAGTCGGTCATGGCTCCCAGTGTGGCAAAGATCGCGTTGTCGGAAGCGGTGCGGTATGGGACATTAACCCGCTTGTTCGGGTAGGATAATGGCCGGCGGCGCGTCGGACAGTTGAACGTGGCAATGGGTGTGGCGATGCGTTTGATGATGGCGTCGGTGCGCTGCTGTCCGGACAGCCCCAGCCCCATGTCGCGCAGCGCCTGTTGCTCAAGATACGGGAGGATATTGAACGCCCAGCCACCGGGCTGCTGCGGATCGAATCCACGTTCCGGCTCCCCCACGAAGCCCCATCCCCAACCGCCCGATGGGAAGTGCCCGTGAATCGATTCGTGATTCAGGCCCGCCAGCCCAAGCTGCTTCAGATGGTTCGCGCACTGCAACCGCCGCGCGGCCTCGCGCGCGCTCTGTACGGCAGGCAGCAGCAGCGAAATCAGAATACCGATGATCGTGATGACCACCAGCAGTTCGACCAACGTGAACGCAATCCGCCTGCAGCAGTCGGTTGGTGCTTGCCGCTGGCACATCGGAAACCCACCTCTGCAATCTCTACACATGATCTCACTTTTCTCCGTTATTCGGCGCTCAACGGCGGTGCGACCGACCCCGCCGGAATAGCAGACCAAGCACACCCATCCACAGCAAAACCATTGTACCCGGTTCCGGCACAACCCACAATCGAACGTTGTCGAACTGGTACTGGCCTTGATAGCCGGTGCCGGTCACGTCCTGGGCGGAGAAGACCAGGAAGATTTCCTGACCAAGATGCTCTTCAGTGGGCTGGAACCAGTCGACGAGGGTGTGCCAGGGATCGTCGTCGCCCGCGTGTCGCGCCGCGGTGTCCAGCCCCATGCTGACCAGATCGCCGAACTCGCCGTTCCGGTCCGGGGTCACGCCGGTACGGAAGGAAATCCGCCTTTCCGCCTGGTAGGCGGCAGATGGGCCTACACGATTCGAACTGTCGATCTCGGCGATGAAGATCAGGCCGATATCTTCCGGGCCGACCGTTCCAAGCGACTGGTAGAACCAAGCCGTCGGGATGAACTGGGGCGATTCCCGCAGAATGAGCGCAGCCCCCTGATTGCCGTCGGTGGGATCCCAAAAATAGCCGTCGTTGGACTTCAGGCCCGACAGGTTCGGGCGATAGTGCCGCAGCGAGTTCGAATTCTGGCCTCCGGTTTCAATCCAGCCTCCGCTCCACCCGGTCGGAAGAGCCGTCCGGTAGTCGCAGCCGTCCGGCTGGGTTCCAGCCACCTGGTTCAACGTTGGGCTCTCGAAGCTGGGGTTGGTCACATACGAAGTCGCGTCCAGCGGGTTGGAAAAGCTGGGGTTGGCCAAATAGTCGGACGGATCGAGCAGCCCGGCGCGTGTTGAAGCGCCGGCCGGCACGAGGACCAACCCGATTGTAAGAGCAAGCATTACAATTCTCATGATTCGTCTCCCATGAATCAGCCATACGCCGCTTCTGCGTTTGGGCATGGCGGGCGTGCGTTGCCAACGCCGACAGACCGACTGCCAGCATGGCTTTCAGTATAGCCGAAGAGGCATTCCGCGCCAAATGTTTGAGTCGCGGCCCACACTCCAGGGCTTCTGATGTAACCATTTGTAGCGAATAGAGTTACGCAATGAAAAACCGCGAGGGAGGTCGGTGCTTTCAACTTTACCCCCCCTTCCGAGGTCATTCATTTCGCTTCAGACGTCGGCCTGCCCGTCGGGTCTACGGGCTGCCGCACCTCAAGGGCGCGCGGGGCGATAGCGCGGATAAGGTCCGGAAGGTCGTAACGCGTAAGGGCGTTGGGGACGATCTGTTCGAGTTGCGCCCGGGCCAAAGGCGTTGCCACCACGTCCATCCACGACTCGATCGCCTCCTCGATCACGACTTCGGCCAGCCGCGGGTCGAGCGCCGCCGCGTGCAGTGCCACCGGCCCGCCACACTCGATTCCGACCAGGCGAATCTGCCGTGGAGCAACCTCTTCCCGGTGGACTAACACTTCCAGGGCGGCCAGCACGTCCTCGGCCCGTTGCCCAGGCAGCGGCCGGCCCAAGTGGATGCCCAAGTAGGTCACCTTGTACTCATTGCCGCGATACTGTCTCGGTTTGGCGATCGCCGTTTCACCCGTGCCGCGCACGTCGATCGCCAGGACGGCACGGCCCTCGCGGACCAGTTCCTCAATGGGGCCGCCCGGGGCCGATGCCTGCTGCTTCCCGCGGCCGTCCACATAGAGCACTGCCGGCAACTTGCCTTCCCGTGCGGCCGGCAGGAACAACAGCCCCGGCACGGGCGGTTCGCCCTCGCGCTCGATGCGAAGCTTCTCGATGGTGTAACCCTCCCGCTCGACGATACCGAGGCTCTTCGCTACCGGCTTTTCGGTTATCTCGCGGATGCCGGCCAGGCGGCGGACCTCGGCCAGGCATTCCTCCTTCGAGTGGTCTCGCCAAAACGCCTCGCGGTCGGCGGCCAGCTCCTTCGCCCGGTCCAGGCTCAAGTCCCAGACTGTCCGGCCGCGGAAGTCGGCCACTACCTGCCCCGGCTCGGTCACTTGCAGCGCCTCGTCCGTCTGAAGCACCGGCTCAACCTCCGTCGGCGCGTCATCGATGCCTTGCAGCCATCGTCGCATCCAGCGCAAAGCGGCCTCGCGCCGGGGCTGCGAAAACCCGTGCTTGTCCGGATACTCGAACAGACTCACCCGCTCGCCGAATCCCAGGATGCCGTAAACCCGCTTCGCCTCCCGGAACGTGTCCCACGAGCCGTCGATGTCGAAAAAGTCGTACGTGCCGGTGAGAATCAGCGTGGGCTTCGGCGCCCGCATGGTCACGTAATCGACGTGGTCAATGCCCAGCGCCACCTGCGCGGTGACGTTCTGCTCGCCGTCCTGCGGGCCGATGGTATTGAAAAGCCGGCTGAGCGAGGTGATGTAACACGACGGCGCGGCGGCCAGGATGCGGTCGTCCGTGGCCATCAGGTAGGCGGTGAGCGTCCCGCCGCCGGAGTTGCCCGTGCAGCCGATCCGTTCCGGGTCGACTTCCGGGCGTTCGATCAGGTAGTCGAGCGACCGGATGCCGTCCCAGATGCGGTAATTCGCAGCGCAAGCACCGGTCAGGCGCGCGCCGATGTCGGCCAGCGTATGCTCGGTAGTGCCGCCGATTACCGGCTTGCCATTCTCGTCGAGCAACTGGTATCGCTCGCCTTGGCCGAAGGGATCATAGATGAGCGTTACGAACCCATGGCGCGCCAGGAGGATGCAGGCACTCTGGTACGCGCCGGCCGCCTTGCCGTTTCCCGAATGCCCGCAGGGAACCAGAACGCCGGGGAACGGCCCATCACCTTCCGGCAGGTACAGGTTGCCGGTTACGTGGTGGCCGGGACGGCTTTCGTAGAGCACCCGCTCGATCCGGTAGCCGTCGGCCTCGATGACGCCGACCGTTTTGCCGTTAAGCGGCGTCCGTTCGGGAAACGGACCGATGGCAGTCATCCAGTCCTTGCGGACCGGGTCAATGCGCTCGCGCACCGCCTCAGGAGTCTCCAACGCCCGGACCTCTTCCCGCCGCACGTCGAGCAGCTTGTCGCACTCTCTCAGCAGGTAGGCTTGCAACAACTCACCGGGCTGCTCGTCGGGCGAAAGGACGGTCAGGTCCTCGGCATCTTCAGCGGATTGGGCTGTCGCGGCCCAAGGAAACGCAAAGATAACCATCAACGAAATACCAAAGAAATGAACACAGAGGCGCATGACATGATCTCCGAGGCTCAGGGAAAGACGATAGTTTCATCGTAATCGTTCACGGGGCGGCGCAGGCAGTTTTGTCCGCTACATACGAAGGGGACAGTCCCATTTTCGCGGCGGAAACGGTGGATGATTGGGCAAGAACGCCCTCTGTGCCGCGAAAATTGGGACAGTCCCCGTGTGAACGGTACCATTCCATCCACCGGCTCAAGCCGGGACTCCAGCGATGCTGCACGGGAAGGGGGTCGTTCCGTGTAATCGGCTGCCCGTCCAAGGTTTGTCGGGTTACGGCAAGGGCGTGTTGGGCGGGACGGCGTCTTGGGGGTAGGGGTTGTCCGGCCCGAACACGTGCATCTGCTCCTCGGTCTCGACGGTCACGAACGATTCGTTGATCAGCCCGTCGCGCCCGCCCCAAAGGCTTTGCCCGTCCAGCCCGAGATGGCGGACGAAGAACGGGTATGCGGCCATGCGCTTGGAAGGCCCGTAATCGTGGCCCTCGTTGGGGAAGTGCGCATTCTGGACCTTGTCGGTTGCGCCGTAAAGGCTGTACACGTGCTCGATGTAAGGAAACTCCGTTTCGGGTGTGAACTTCGTGTAGTCGGCGCCGTTAGAGAGGATCAACTGCGGCCGCGGGGCGACCATGGCAGCCAACTCGGCATTGTTGGTCTTGTGGTTGGGTCCCCAATGGATCGGCATCCCGCTTTCGCAAACGCACCCGCCGAAGAAATGGGCCGAGACCTGGCAGCTCGGCACCGAAACGGCCACGCGATCGTCGATGGCTGCCAGGACAAACGTCTGCGTCGCGCCGCCGGAGTTGCCCGTCATGCCGATCCGCTCCGGGTCGACGCCCTCGAATGACTGAAGAAAGTCCACCACGCGGATGCTGTTCCAGGTTATCAGCCGCAGCACCTCCGGCGTGTTCCCGTGGGACCAGCCCGCAGCTTTGGAATCGCCATAGCCGACCATGTCGTAATGGAAGACGACCGCGCCCATGCGGGCGAGGACGGCACAGCGAACTTGCCTGCCGGGCCGGAATCGGCCGCCGTGACCGTGGGCTGAAGCGACTCCGGCGTAAGGCGGCTTCATATCCAAGGGCCGGTACAACGTGCCGGTCACATAGAACCCCGGCCAGCTTTGGATGGCGACGCTCTCGGCCGAATAGCCGTCGTACTCGCGCCGGTCGAAGAACTGCGGCTTCAGTGGCGTCTTTTCCGGAAGGGGCGAGAGCTTCGCACCTTCCAGGATGCCCTGTCGGACTCGCGCCTTGCGCTCCTCCCAGCCGGCGAGGTCGGAGAACGACGCCTTGAACTCCTCGAGTTCCCGCTTGGCCTCCTCGGGCGTCTGGGCATGACCTTGCCGCAAGCGCGGTTCCTCACCGGCCCTGACTCGCGGCGCCATCGTGCCCAGGGCCACGCCGGCCAGGCACAGCCCGCCCGCACGCCCGAGGAACGCGCGGCGCGTGGCTGGCTTGCCTTCACAACACTTGGCAAGGGTCTCGGCGACAGTGGGTCGACACGTATCTATCGGTGGGTTCTGGCAGCTCACAGGTGCTCCTCTCATTCTGGCTATTGGGTGCTCGGGTAACGGTTTGCGGGAGCCGGCTCTTCGCGCGGGAGTCTGTTTCCGCCATGGTCCGGCAACTCCAGCACGATTATCGACGTACCGCCCGGCGGTTGCAAGTCCTCACCGGGTGTGCGGCAAGTTTCTCTGGCAGGTGGGAAAGTGCCTTGAAAGGTCTGAGTTCACCTAACCGGAGGCAACGTCCCGCGTTGTTGTACACAAGTCGTGGGCGCCACCGGCCGGCTTGTCCGGCCCGGAGCGGTGGTCAGTCTGCTAAGATAGCTCACTGGCCACGGCTCCATGCGGGGCAAGCCCACAGGTGGCCCTTCGGACGGCGCCTGGCACGAGATCACCCTCGACGTGCGGAAAGCCCGCGAGTCGTACGAGACCCTCAAGCACCTCGCCCGCTTCCAGTTCTTCACCAACTGGCGCGAGGACGCCGGCCAGGAGTTCTGGTTCGACGACTTCGTGATATCGGGAGAGTGACCTCGCCCGGCCCCTTACCGCGTGGCATTCCTGACACGTGAAACCTTACACCTGGTTTTTTGGGGGCCAATTTTCTCATTTTCCACATTCACCCCCCCATTTCTACGCCAGTCCGCGCGAGCGTTCCTGACACCGCTCCCGCCCGGCCGCGTGATATTCCTGCTTCCTGACACCTTCTCCCCCCAGCTTCTGCTTCTTGGGTGGCAATTTTCTCATTTTCCACATCCACCTTCCCCTTCTCCCCCTCGCCACGTGGCGTTCCTGCTTCCTGATACCTGACACCTGAAACCTGACACCTTCTCCCCCCCAGCTTCCAATGCTGGACATTTGTATATCCACTCGATTCTAGCAAATCGGACGCAGTATTCAAGTCAAAGAAATGGGCCAGCGGAAGCTCGGAGGCTTCTCCCAGTCAGAGGCGCAACGGAAGTCAAGCCGCAGGAAGGAACAGGCTTTCTCTTTGCGTCTTTGCGTCTTTGCGTTAAGAGTGGCCGGCGTTGTGTTGGGCAGACGGACGAACATTCAACGCACAAAGCCGCGAAGACGCAAAGAAGAGGGTGGAGGGAAGCGATCAGTGGTGGCCTGGACCGGAAAAAGGAATATCCGCCCCGGAGGGGCGCGAGGGTGTAGCCACGGGTGAAGCAGCGAGGCGGCGCTGTCGCCGCCGCGCTGCGCAACCCGTGGTGAAGACGCCCCAATCCCCCATAGCCCCGGCAGGGGCGAAAGAATCGGAATTCAACGCAAAGGACGCAAAGAAAGAGGTAAAGGGAAGCGATCAGCGGCAGGCTGCATCCGTTCAACGCCGGCGTGCCGCGCGCGATTCCAGCAGTGCCAAAGACTCGCCGCGCAGCTCTCACCCGGAACGGGTCCCCCCCAGCGCTCGCCCGCGGGTTCGCATGGCGGAGATTTCCCAGCCCCCCCTCCCTGGAGCGCGACGGAATCGCGACTCGCCCCCGGGGCCCTTGTGCGGCAACACCGGCACACACTAGAATGGCTAGTCGTGCGAGTATGCCAAGATGCATCGGTGTGTCGGACCGGGGCAGGTTGGGGCGATCCGCTTCCTCGCTCATGACACGCCCTCATTGTGTACTTCGGGGACGACAGGTTCTCGGGCGACTGTCGTCATTTCGGCCCCCGCACCACAACCGGCCCGGCATCGAAGTCCAGATCCTCCGCCCTCAACCGCACCAGTTCTCCGAGCCGCAGCCCGCTCCCGCGAAAGCTCATGCCATGGAGCAAGCTCGACCGGGAGCGGGCGGGACAGAAGCCTTAACGTTTGCTGGGAGATGAGATGAAATCGAAAAAGAAACCAATCGTCCTCATCGTGGTCGGAGCGCTTCTCATGCTTGGTCCGCTGTGGGGCATGATCGGAACGGTCTTGAGCATGCTCCGGACATTCACAACTCTCCAGCAATCCGGTGCTGCCGATCCCGAGCAACTTGCCGCAGGCATCGGCGCGTCGCTGTGGGCAACGGTCGCCGGAATTATCGCCGCACCATTCGGAATCGCATTGCTGATTGCAGGAATCGTTTGGCTCGTCAAAATGAAGCAAGAGACAAATCGCAGCGAACCAGCCGTCGGAACTTACGGCTCGTAAACTCGCCGAAGTTCAACGGCAACGTTCGATGCGTGGTACCTGCGTCGGTCGCCCCGACCAGCACGCCCAAAGAGCTTCGGCCAAAATGCTTCAGTCACATCGACCGATGCTGTCCGACGATGGGCTAAACAACCCGTCCGGGAGTCCCCGACTGGAACGGCCATTTCCGGAGTTGGCTGCCTTGCTCTTCCTTACCAGCCGTCGCTCGGCAGCTCGGTCGGGCTGGTGGTTGACGGCGGCGTTCTGTTTGCCAGGCCAACTATTCGGGAGTGTACTCCATTCGTAACCGTTCACGGGGCGGCGCAGGCAGTTTTATCCGCTGCATGCGAAGGGGACAGTCCCATTTTCGCGGCGGAAACGGTGGGTCGTTGGGCAAAACCGCCCGTTGTGCCGCGAAAATTGGGACAGTCCCCCTGTGACGGGAGTGTACTCCATTCTAGTCGAACTAATCGGGAGTAGGTTCCTGTTTGACGTCGGGGTGGCCGGCGCCGGCTGGCAACGGGGAACAGGGCACGACGGCGTCTTGTGTAGCAGAAAACGTGACACTCCCCCGGGCAAGCCGGGGGCATCGAGTCCTGAAGCTGACTGGAACAGCGTCACTCCAGCGGCAACTCGACTGGGCGGCCGAGTTCGATCGACCGGTCGATGGCAAAGCACAACTCGTGCGTGCGGAACGCGTCGGCTACGTTGCAGTGGGGCTCGCGGTCCTCATGAATGCACTCGACGAGATGGTCGATCTCGCGGCCGAACCCGTGGTGCATCACGTCGCCGCTGTCGAGCATGACCGTCGGAAAGGTCGTCCATCCGGTCTGGCCGGGAAAGAGATTTCGGCTGTAAATGCGGTTGTCGCGCAATGTGCCGCCCGTGCCGGCTATGTCGACGTTCATGGCGTAGGGCATTTCGCAATCGAACAGGACCGAAGCCTTGGCGATCGCGCCGCCGCGGAACTTCAACACGGCCACCACGTTGGCGTCGTACTCGAAAAGCCCCTTGCGGTTGTTCGCATAGGCGGTGACTTGTTCCACCTCGTCGCCCACAAGCCAGCGGAGCGTGTCGAGTGCATGGCAGCCGCCAAGCAGCATCGCGCTTCCGCCGGTCTGCTTGCGGCTGTGGAGCTGCCAGGCGTGATGCGATGGCTTAATGCCGTGCCAGTAATCGACCTCGGCGTAGAACAGCTCGCCAATCGCGCCTGCCTGGATCAACGATTTCAGCGTGATGACCTGCTCGTTGAACCGGCACACGAAGCTCGTGATGCTCTTCACACCGGCGCGGGCGACGGCGTCGCGCAAGGCGATGTTCTCGTCCATGGTCAAGGCCATGGGCTTTTCCACAAGCAGGTGCTTGCCCGCTCCGGCCGCGGCAATGGCTTGTTGGGCATGCACGTGGCTGGGGGAGGCAATATCGACCACATCGACCCGATCATCGGCAAGCACCTCGTCGTACCGGTCGCGCACCTGGCAGGAAAGGTTGTTCGTCCGGGCGAACTGCTCCGCCCTGCCCAGATCGACGTCGCTGATCGACACGACTTCGACGTGGGGATTCTTCAGCCAGGCACGAACATGAGCCCCGGCAACCCAGCCGGCCCCGTGAATGGCGACTCTCAGCTTCTCATGCGACATGGTGTTGCTCGCTTGTCGTTATATTGTGGCGGTAACCATTCGCGGGAAAGTATCCCTGCTTTCGCGGCGGAGCAAGTATTCCGGCAATTGTTAGGCCGTGTGAAGTAACCGGGCTTGTCTAGGAAGGGAAAATGGAGAAGGGGGAAAATGGAAATGCCGGATGAGGAGGAGGCAAGGCGCTTCCGTACCAATACTTCCGTTTCCCCTTTCTCCCCTTTCCCATTTTTCCTCCCTCGGACAGCCTTCGGTTCGCTGAGAAGTTGCGTATTCGTCTTGGAGAACTGCTTCTCCCTCAAGCAATAATACTGTCTGCTCTAGCCGGTACTCGCCAGACGTCACTGCGCGCGGGCCGGACGGCACAAGCTGGCCGTAGACCCGCCATGCCATGAACGCGGCCATGCCCAGCACGACAAGAAAGCCGATTACCCCCAGAACGTTGATCCACCATTTGTTCCGGTGCGGGCCCATCACATCGGTACGGTTCGCCAGCCAGAGCATCACCCCGGCCATCAACGGGTTGCCCAGCACGGTCAATGCCTGGCCGAAGATCAGCAGATTCAGCACCGTACCGCCCTTCAGCAGCGAGAAGAGGGCCACGCTCATCCCGATCAGCAGCACCGCGACGGTGAACAGGCGGGGCGCCGTGTCGCTCATCCTCGCCTTCATGCCCAGGCCGTCGGCTGCGATGGTGCCGCCGATCATGGCGTTGATCAGGAACGGATTCAGCGCCACCGCCACCAGCCCGATACAGAACAGCCAGTAGGCCGCCGGTCCCAACAGGGGGCGCAGCGACAGGGCCAACTCGCCGGGGTTATCGACCGGGTTGCCAAGGAGGACCGTTCCGGCCGTGATCATGATGATCATGCTCGCCCCGGTCAGCACCGAGACGCCTGCGATCGAATCGGTGATGCTCTGGCGATAGTCGTTGATCTCCCAGCCTTTTTCACGGACCAGATTGCCCTGGAAAAAGGCCCCGGCCACCGAAAACGTGGTGCCCAGCATGGAGGCGATGAGCACCATTTCGGCACCGGTTACCGGACGGGTCGTCACGGCAAGGGGCAACTCGGCACCGGACAAGCCGTGCGGCATCACGTCGTCGTCGCCGGGATTCGCGGCGGCCTCATGTACGGTTGGCGCCTTCGGAACGAGCCCTCGAAGCACGCTTGCCACGTTGGGGCCCGCAGCGACCAGATTGAACGCAAAACTCAAGAGGATCACGCCGACCATGACCTTCATCGTGCGTTCCAGCACCTTGTAGATATGCCGTGCGGCGAAAAGGAACACGATGATGGCGGCGTTGACGCCCACGACGATCCAGGGAACGAAGTCCATCGGGACGAACGCGCTGGCGGCGAAGGCCACTGCCGTATTGCCTGCAAACTGAAACGTGGTGCACGTTGCGAAGAGCGTCAACCCGACCAGGGCCGCGAAGGGCCGGCCGACCCTTTGAGCGACCAGGGTGCAAGGCGTGGCGCCGCCGCACACGCCGATCCGGGCGCCCATCATCACGTAAGTGCCCATCAGAAGCCCGGTCAGCGGCAGCATCCAGAGCATGTCGTAGCCGAACGTCGCGCCTGCCTTCGAGTTGATCGTGAGGCTCCCCGCCCCGAAGACCACGCACGCAGTGATCAGGGCAGGCCCGAGCGACTTCCACCAAGGGGGGCGGCGGACGAGCGGCAAACTGTCGGGGTGACCTTCGTTGGCGTGATCCATCGATCCATATATCCTTCGTTAGTGCATGCAAAAGGGACAGTCCCATTTTCGCGGCCGAAACGGTTGAGCCGCCGGAAATACTCCCCTGGGTGCCGCGAAAACCGGGACAGTCCCTTGTGAAAGGTTATGCGTGGACATCCTGTCAGGCCCCAATCGTGCGGTAGTGCTCAACAACTTCGAATATCCGGGCTACGTTTTCGTCCGGCGTGCCATGATCCATGTTAATGCAACACACCCCGGCGTTGGACAAGTCGCCCACCTGCTCCAATAAAGCCGCCAGATCGCGCTCGACGTCGTCAGGCGTACAGGCCCGGAGCTTCACTGGCGACAATCGCAGGTTGAAGAAGGCGTCGGGAATATGCCGCCGGCACAGGCCCACGTCCGCCCCCCAACCGACATCGAAGAAGCAGGCATCCTTGACCTTCGCATACCCCGGGGCCAGTTCGTGCATGTTGTTCCCGCAGTGGTGGATGCCGTACGGCTGCATCTCCCGCGAAAGGCCGATTTCGTGAGGCAGTAGAAACTCCTCGTAGGCTGCATTGGAAATCATCTGCACCGAGCAATTCGACTGCAAGTTGATCCGGGGATCGACATTGATGATGGACCGGTTCGTCGCAATCGACGTTGTGCCGGTTGCCCGCCGAATGGCCTCCAGTACTTCGAGCGTACTGCGAATCATCTTGTCGTAGACCCGGTGGACCTGTTCCGGACAATCGTAATACGCCAAGAAGAGATTCTGCCCCACCAGGTCAAGGGCAAGGTTTTGCAGGTTGCCCCAGCTAATGTCGCCTTCAACATATCCGAACCGTTCCAGGAACACGTCGATCAGACGGAACAGATCCTGGAAGTCCCGGTTCTCCATCGGATCCGGAACGTCCATTTGCGACAACTCTTCGACGTTCATCCCGAGCGGTTCGACCGCAGGGCTGGCGTCGTCATAGTATCTCACGGAACAGCCCCACAGGGACGACATCATAAAGCCGGCCGCGATATGCACGGGACCTATCACCGGCCTGGGTTCCGGGTGCTCCTCTCCCATTCCGAAGGAGCCGAAGTGCTCCCAAAGCACCCTCCGCATGGTCATTTCGTCCTCGACGCGGCGGTCGGGATCGAAGAAGTGGTCCCGGTCGAAGTGTATTCCCGCCGTTCTATTCCACCAGTTGGGATGGAACACGACCTCGACG
This sequence comes from Thermoguttaceae bacterium, assembly GCA_034005525.1. Classification (GTDB taxonomy): domain Bacteria; phylum Planctomycetota; class Planctomycetia; order Pirellulales; family Thermoguttaceae; genus PWXP01. The sequence goes on from JAVEUP010000084.1 coordinate 19,132, forward strand.
GGGAGAAACGTGCGGGACTCAATTCTCATGACTTTCCCCGCCGAGCACGTCGAGCCATGCGAGAACGAAGCTCTGGCTGATCTCGAAGACCCGCTGCTTGGTCCACGGCATGCCGGTTTCGGTAACGAAGGCAAATGTCACGCCGAGGCCCTCCTCGTCGGCGGCCCAGTTGCGGAGGCGCCCGCCGTCGGTGTGGCCGTCCACTTTCCGCCGGATGACGTCGGGCTCGCGCGCCTCGATGGCCTTGGCGTAGGGCGACTGCATGACCTCGGCCGATGCCCGGTAGTCGCCGGGCTGCGCGCAGCCGCCGTGGAAGTCCCACAGGTAATCGGCACGACCGCCGGTGTCCTTCCGCATCGCCGGCACGACCACGTCGATGGTCGTGAACGCGCCTTGGGTGTTCCAGATGCGGTTGTGATCTGGCGCTCCCGCCACCGGCCGCCAGCGGTCCGGTTCTGCCGCCCAAGCGGCGTACATCTGCGGATTGCCCCGGATCGGATAACGCGACTGCGCCGGCATCGTACGGATCCGCGACTGGTGATAGCGGCTGTCGGGATCGACCATCGGGTAGACGAAGAACACCGCCTTGCGCCGCAGCGTTGCTGCGCGGGGGTCTTCGCTGGCAATGAAGTCGACCATTGCGTGCAGGGCCCAACTGCCATGCATCTCGCTGGCGTGGTTGCCGTCGACGAGCACCACCTTGATCTTCGGCCCCTCCACTTCCGGGTCGGTGATCATGTAGCCGAGAATATCCTGCGGCGGGACCGCCGGATCGCCGTAGTCCTGGTAGGGCCAGCCGGGAATCTCCTTGTCCTCCGGCCAGCCGTGCGATTTGCCCAGCACCATGTTCTCATCGGCGCTGGGGGTCGGCATGACCCAGGGCAGCTTGCGGAGCCTGGCCGCGTGGGCCGCCTTCATCTTGAGCGTGTAGCGGGGTACGTATTCAAACCGGTACCGCTCCCGGGTCCCCTTCTCGACGCGGAGGTTCTCCTTGGTTTGCAGCAGGGCCTCGTACTCGAAGTCGCCGATCCAAGGGTACTGGCGCGTCCACTCGAACTCGCGCAGCGACACGGTGCCGCGCGAGAGGATGCCCTCTTCGGTCCAGTAGAAATAGTCGGTGAGCACGCCGAAGGACGACTGCCGCAGCGCCCCGCCCGGCGGCTCCGCCGACGCGGCGCCCTCTGCGGCAATTGCGGCGGGTATTGTCAGCGTGCAAAGGAGGAACAGGGTTCCGGACGCCGTCACGGCAACGCCGTTCCGGAGTAACGGGTAGCGGGTCATTTTCGTTCTCCTCAGTGTTCCCTGATATAGCGGTCTTTGGAGTGCGGCGGCTTGACGCCGCTTTCGGTTGCTTCTGCGCGCGCAAGCTCTGGCGAAGTCGGCCGATTAAAGGTCGCACTTCGACAAAAAGCGGCGTCAAGCCGCCGCACTCCAAAACGCACGTCAACCTTCGATCTCGGGCAGCAGGTAGGGGGCACGGTAGAACCCGCGGACAATCGCGTTGGCGTCGTCGTGGTTCTTGATGCACTCTTTTTCCGTATCGACGTCGAGCCACTTGCCCAGGGTGATGGTCTTGGCGTCCACGTCGATCTCGTGGGCCTTCAGGTGATCGACCAACCGGTCGAACATCTCCTCGAAGAGCGGCACGCCGGCGATGCGCTCGCGGCATTCACTCTGGCTGGCCTGCTCGCCCACGCGGTAGGAAATGTTGCCCACGTGGGTGACCGCGGTCGAGACGTGGCCGCCGAGGATATCGGCATCGAGGTCCTCGCGGCGCTGGCTGCGGACGGCGCGGATGAAGTTCTCGAACAGGTCTTCCCCGCCGCTGAAACTCTGGATCTTCTTGCCGTCGTGGTCGAAGATGCTGCCCGAGTGGACCATCGCGTAGCCGCCCTCGCAATGGGCGCACACCTCGGTGCGCGAGCCGCGGAAGGTCGGCACCTCGTTCGAGCCCTTCGCCGCGCGGAGGTTATACACCTGGTACAGCACCGGCGCCGTGGGGTAGTCGTAGTAGATGATCTGCGTATTGGGCACGTCGCCGGCGTCGTCGAAGACGAACCGTCCGCCAATGCTGATCGTCCGCCGCGGCAGGCCGGGCTCCCCGAGCAGCCAGCGGGCCACGTCGATCTCGTGGACGCCCTGGTTGCACGATTCGCCGTCGCCCTTGTCCCAGGTGAAGCTGCAATCGTACTGCAACCGGTCGCGGTAGACGGGCCCGTCGTCGGCCGGGCCGCACCAGAGGTCGTAGTCGAGTTCTTCGGGGATGGGCAGGGGCATGTCGCGCTTGCCAATCGAGTTGCGAGGCTTGTTGGCGAACGCGGTGATGTACTTAATCTTCCCCAGCCCGCCCTCCTGCAGGAATTGGATCGTTTGTATGTCCGATTTCCGCGAGCGGGCCTGGGTGCCGATCTGCACGAGCCGGTTGTACTTGCGCGCGGCCTGGACCATGCGCTGCCCCTCGAGGATGAAGTGGGCCAGCGGTTTCTCCACGAACACGTCCATTCCGGCCTGGCAGGCCCAGATGGTCGGCAGGGCGTGCCAGTACTGCATGGTGGCCACGGCCACGACGTCGAGGTTCCCGGCGTCGATCATCTTTCTGGGGTCGATGAACTGGGCCGGGTCATTCTTATAACGTTCCTTGACCCGGGCAGCCGCCGCCGCGCCCCGGCTGCGGTCGGGATCGCACACGGCCGCCACCCGCACGCCTTCCTGGCCCCCGAAGCGGGCCATGTGGTGGCTGCCGCGGACCCCGCAGCCGACCAGGCCCACGCGGATTTCCTCGTTGGCGCCGAGCACGCGGCGCGACGCGACCATGGGCACGGCAAACACTGCCGAAGCGGCGGCCGTACGGCGAACGAATTGACGTCGGTTCAACATGATAGTTCTCCCTGTTGATGGTTGGAATTCACGTTCTGGAGCGGGGCGGCTTGACGCCGCTTTGACTTTTCACCTGCTCGGACTTGTTCGGTCGCCCGGCAAGGTCCAAAGCTACCGCAAAACCCAAAGCGGCGTCAAGCCGCCCGCACTCCAAAGGAGCTATTCATCCAAGCTGGCACTCTACTCGATCGGGCGGCTGCAGGGAGGCAACTCCGGCACACGCCCACTTCGCCGGACAGCCTACCGCGACTCCAGCGCAAAATCAAATGTGTTGCTCCGCGGGCCGACTTCTGCGGTTAGTTCGGTCGCTTGATCGTATCGGGCGGGTAGACGGATTTGGCGGGTTTGAGCTTCGGCCCCTTCGTGGTCGGTGATAATTCTCACGCGGTGCCGGCCGAGTACCGCGCCGCGGATGTCGCGTAGATAAATCAAGTCGTACCGCCCCTGCTGGTCGGTCACCGCCCGCGACGCCTTCCCGCTTTCCGGGCTGAACTCGACCATGGCGCCCTGAAGCGGCAGCGAATCCAGCGTCACCGTTCCCGTCACGGGTGCCACGTCGGGTTGCCCGCCGCGGCCACAACCGGCAAGGCCGGCGGATACCACCAGAGCGCCGAGCCCCAGCGCAGCCTGTAGCGGGAACATTCTCGCGTGAACAGTTGCCGTCATTAGAATGCCTCCTTGACTACTTCGCTGCCGGCAACGGTCGCCAGGGCCTTCAGCGTGGTGGAATTGATGTGCTCGCCGATGAATCGGACGGACCCGTCGGCCAGGCCGAAATGGGCGCCGCCCGGATGCTCGCTGCCCGGATGCTCGTGCTCGTAGTTGTTCATCTCGCCGAATTCCAAGGTGAAGATGTTCGCCGAACCAGCAACCGCCCAGCCATCCTGCGTAATGCTTCGACACGGAAAGCTCGCGTCGTAACGCTTCGTGCCGTCGAGCCGCTGCATTTCGCCGGTTAAAAGCGTGTTGGTGGTGCCATCGCGGATTTCGTCGATGCGGAGCCAGTCCAACGGGGTAAACACCCCTTTCGAGGGCGCCCGATTGCGCGGAGGCAGCGTCTCGTCGATCTGGTAAACCTGCCCATAATGGTGCCCGCAGGGCGGGTTCTTCGACCCATCGAAGTCGCCCCAGAAGTGATTCCCGGTGCCGCCCGAACCGCCGTAGTCGGTTCCGCCACTGGGCCAATCCAGGAACATTTGATGGGGGATATCCTGCGGGCGCACCCGGTTCCGGCGGCTGGGGCAGTAGAAAGCGGCAATGTCGGTCTTCGCCAGGGCGGCGTTGCCCTTGACGTTGGTGGTGAAGTTCCAATTGTCGAACAATGCCTGCTGCTCCAGGAAGGGCAGAATCTGGAGCATCCAACTCGTCCCGTGCCTGCCGTTGGCGGCCTCCCCCCACGTATCGAAATCGGCCTTGAAGTTGTCTGCCACAATGGCCGCGGGAAACACGCCATGCGCCGTGTGGTAGTTGTGCAGTGCCAGGCTGATTTGCTTCAGATTATTCGAGCACTGCAACCGGCGTGCCGCCTCCCTGGCGCTCTGCACGGCCGGCAGCAGCAGCGCAATGAGGATGCCGATGATCGTAATCACCACCAGCAACTCAACGAGTGTAAAACCATGCCTTGCCTCGCGCAGGGCGGCTCGGCGAGGACGTGCCGTTTCCATGATTCCCCTCCGGACCGGCGTTTGCCGTGAGAGCCCCGCCGGGAAAGGCTGTTGTTCCTTGGCATGGTCTTCGCCCCGCAACGCGAATGCCATGCAGTTTCATCTCTTCCTCCGCACGAACAGCAGTAGGCTCAACACCGCGCAGAGCAGCAGTGCTGCGCTGCCAGGCTCGGGAATCATCCGGACCCCCATTCGGCTTCCTTCAGCGCCGCCAAGGATCAAGTAGTCCCAGCCGCCCATGTTCAGCACGGTGCCGGGCGCGTCGGTCAGGTCGAGGCTGCTCACATAGCGCCAGGAATCACCGCCGACGATTCCTTCGCCGCCCGGGCCGGCATCGAAGATGTCGAACAACTGCTGCGCCTCGCCGAGGTTGTAGTTCAGCGACGCCCATTGGGCGAGGTTTTCGACGGCGTGGATTCGCTCCAGTGGCAGCACTTCGTTCCAGATGCCCAGGTCGTCGATCCAGCCGTGAAGATCCCGGTTCCAATCGATCGAGTGGTTCCCCAGCCAGAGGTCGCCCCTCAGGCCATTGAATGTCGAGGCGTCTATGGTGGCCTGAAGGACACCATCGACGTACCACTTGGCCTCTCCTGCGTTGGAGTCGTTGGTAACCACATTGAAGTGCCACTGGCCGCGGGAAACAGCGAACTCGCCGAACGTTCCAGCAGCCATCTGGCCGGCGTATCGGACTCCGCTGCCAATTCTCCTCAAGAAGATGTCGCGGTTGGTGCCCGCACGCACATCGAGAAAGTACCCGTCGGTGAAAACAGCGCCCTCTGCCGGTGAGAACTCCCAAAAGGCGATGGTGAACTCCTTGCTGCCGGTAGGAAGGACGCCTTTGTCGATCATGAGGGCATCGTTGTCGCCGTCGAAGTAGGCCGCACCGCCGATCTTGCCGTTGTCCACTCCGGCAACCACGTCGTTGGTGCCGCTTGGCGGAGTCGGCTTGGTTGCATGCCGGCCGCCGATGGCATCGTCGAAATGCCCGTCGAACGTCCAGTGCCCCACCAGCCCGATCGACGCCACGCCGCTGCGGCTTCCTGAGTCGCCACCGAGGATCAGGTGATCACGGCCATCGATCTTCACGAGCGCGCCGGGGTCGGCGGCGGTGTTCAGACTGCTCACATGGCGCCACGGCAAGGTGCCAACCGTCCCCTTGACGCCTCCGCCGGCGTCGTAGATATCGAACAACTGCTGCGCCTGGCCGAGGTTGTAGTTCAGCGACGTTGAATTGGCGACGTTCCCGATCGCGCGGATTCTCTCCGGCGGGAGTGCTTCGTTCCAGATGCCCAGGTCGTCGATCCAGCCATGGAAATCGCGTTCCCAGGTCCTGCGGTTTCCGACCCATAAGTCGGCGCTCAACCCGGCCAAACTCGTCGATATCGTCTTTTCGAGGTTGCCATCGACATACCACCTGGCGTTGGCCGAGTCGTACGTGATCACATTGAATTTCCAGGCATCACGGGCGACGGAAAACCCCAGGAAGTTCTCTCCGGCGATCCTCCCGTCGTATTGGGCGCCGGTGGCGCCAATTCTTCGCAGAAACAGGTTGATGTTGGAATCACTGACACGCGCATCGAAGAAGAAGCCCTGAGGCGTGGCGCTGCCTGCGGGTGAAAACTCCCAGAAGGCGATTGAGAACGTGTTGCCGGCGATTACGTCCTTGGGAATCGCCAATGCATCGAAGCTGCCGTCGAAGTACGCCGCACCACCGAGCTTGCCGTTGTCTACTCCGGCGAAAACATCGTTCGACTGGCCGCCGGGTGGTGCCGGCACGGTGGCATGATAGCCGCCCAATGCATCATCGAAGTCGGCGTCGAACGTCCAGTACCCGACGAGGCTCGCGCGGGCCGGACCGGGCTCGGCCAAAGCGAGCATCAGGCCCGCAACGGCCAGTCCCGAGACAAGGATCGTGGAAGTGGTTCGGGCTGTCATGTTCAGGTACTCCTATTAAATCAAGAGATTGTCGGTGTCGTATTTCATTATGCTATTGCGACAGTTCAAGATCAAGTCGAACCGGCTTGGAGCCCGGCGGGACTTCCGCGCTTAGTCCGCTGGTTGACGGGTTGGCGTACTGCTTCGGCACATTCCATATCTTTTCGGCGAAGGGCTCGTCCGGCGTGGGACCGCCGAGGACGCTCACGACGGCCACCTGGTATTGCCCCGGCACGACGCCGTCGTGCGGGGCAAAGGTGCCCATGCGAAACCTTCCGTCCGGCCCGATATCGCCCGTGGCAGGCTGCATGGGAAAGCCTTCGGCCGGCGCGGTCGGTACGAACTGCACATGATGGCAATCACCACCAGAAGTTCGACCAGGGTGAAAGCGCGATTGCGATCCCGGACCTCGGATCGAAGACAAGCGGTCGACATACGCTTCTCCTCAAGCGGCCTTGGCAGGGTTTGCGGCAACAGAAGCACACTGTCCCGAGCGACTTTCGGCAACCGGACGGAAAGCTCTCGGGCCCGAACGCCTTCACCCCGCAACATCATATCCATTTAAGACAGAACCGGCCCGTTCCGCAACGGCACAAATGGGTAATAGACGGACACTTTTGGGAAAAGGACACCGGTTATGGGCGGCTACCGCCCATCCGGGCGCTTCCGGCGGCAGTACTCGGCCGGGGTGACGCCCTCAACCCGCCGCATGGCCGCGCGCAGGTGGCGGACGTCGCTGAAGCCGCACGCCTGCGCCACGTCGGCGAAGTGGACGTGATGTGGCTGATCGAGCATGCTCTTGGCCTGTTCGATCCGCTGCCGAAGAATGAACTCGTGCGCGGTGCAGCCGAAGTGTTCCTTGAAATGGGTGTGCAGCCATCGCCGGGAAACGCCGGCCGCCTTTTCGAGAGCCTTCACGCCAAACGGGTCGCCGATGTGTTCGCGCACGAATTCGACGGCCGCCGCTAGGCGCGGTTCGACAGCCGAGAGCAAGTTGGTCGATTCGCGGCAGACGACCTCGACCGGCGGGATAAGCACTTCGTCCCTCGGCGGCTTCCGGCCGGACATCAAGGCGTCGAGCAGGGCGGCCGCCTCGTAGCCCTCCTTCCAACTGTCCCGCGCCACGCTGCTGATGGTGACCGGGGCCGATTCGCACACGTTCCGGTCGTTGTCGACGCCTACCAGCGCCAAATCGGCGGGAATGCGAAGCCCGATCCGGATGGCAACCTCCATCAAGATGGCACCTAGATAATCATGCACGGCAAACAGACCAAAAGGAGGCTGGAGACTCCGGAGCCATTGTTCCAGCGGTTCGGTGCGCTGCCGCCAATCGTGCAGTTGCCGCCTGTTCGTGCGGACGACGTGGACCCGGCACGTGGCGCCGGCCCGGGCCACGCGCCGCGTGAAGCCGAGTTCGCGTTGCTTGGAGAACCATACGCCGGCTTCGCCGGCGAAGGCCATGCGGCGCAGGCCGCAGGAGAGCAAATGGTCGGCTGCCAGGGCGCCGATGGCCGTCTGATCCACCGTGACTCGCGGCAGCCCGCACTTGCGGAGCCGGCCCGACACGTTCACCACGGGCAGGCCCAGCAATTTGGCACGTTGTGCTTCGGATGCGGTACGGACTTCGGCTATGACGCCGTGCCCCGGCCATCCCGCCAGGCGTTGCAGCGAGGGCGATTCGATGTCGCGGTCGAAATAGACCGACCAGTTGCCCTGCTGCTTGGCGTAATCGACCACCCCGCGCGCAAGATGGGGCATTCCGATGGACGGATAGATCACCGCGACTTGCTTGACGCGAGACCGCATCGGAACCTCACTGTTCACTTAGGAGTTCGTACCCCTTCCGCCTCGGCCGGTCGAGGAACCGGTTGGCCTCCTCGCTGTTGGTGAAACGCTCGCTACGGGCATCCCAGCGCAGCCGCTGCCCGGTCTCGCCGGTCCGTTCGCTCACCCAGCGGGCGATGTTCATCAGGTGGCACACGGTGACGGTGCGGTGCCCGACTTCGGCGTGCGCCACCGGGTCGCGCCGCTCCTTGATGCAATCGAGCCAATCTTGGTGATGCCCGGGACTGCGGTAGAGTTCGACCGACGGGTTTTCGATGGGCTCCGCGGTGAGTTCGGCGGGATCGGAACTGAATCGGCCGCGGGTGACGGTAATGCTTCCTTTCTCGCCGACGAAGCGCACGCCGCTGTTGCCCGGCCCGCCGGCAAGCTCCATGACAATATCGCCGGGATACTTCATCAACACCTTGGGCGAATTGACGCCGCGATGCCGGCCGCCGGGCGCGTCGGGGGTGCTATCCTTCGGCACAAACGGTTCGCCCTCGGTCCAGATTTCCTCCGGGCCGCTCTCGTCCATGCCGAGGCCCCATTGGGCCATGTCGAGCCCGTGGCTGCCCCAGTCGGTCACCTCGCCGCCGGAGAAGGGGCGGATGGAGACCCAGCTCGGGTTGCTGCGGTTGTCCCAGATGACAAAGTTGTACGGCGGCGGTTCGGCCGGCCCGCACCAGCGGTCCCAGTCGAGCCCTTCGGGGATCGGCTCTTCCGGCCACTTCGGTTCCATGGGGCTGTGGTAGTTCGAGGCGAACACGCGGGTAAGCTTGCCGATCGCGCCGTTACGGACGTACATGCAGCCGGTGTACTCGTTGCTGCCCGAACGCTGCTGGCTTCCGGTCTGGAAGACGCGTTTGTACTTGCGCACCGCCTCGACGACGCGGCGCCCTTCGAGGATCGTGTAGGTGAGCGGCTTCTCGCAGTAAATGTCCTTGCCCGCTTGGGCCGCGTGAATGCAGCAGAGCGCATGCCAACCGTGAGGCGTGGCCACAATGACTGCGTCGATGTCGTTGTGTTCGAGCAGCTTACGATAGTCCGGATACACGTGCTTGGCGCCAACCGATTTGGCAACCTCTTCCGCCCGCGGCAGGTAGACGTCGGAAATGGCAGCGATGCTGCACGAGCGTGAGAAGGCGCGGACCAGACTGCTGCCCTGGTTTCCCACCCCGATACCGCCCAGCACGATGCGGTCGTTGGCGCCTGCCGCGCGTGTGGGAAGCAGGTAAGGCGAGGCGAAGGCCGTGGCGCCGGTGGCCACGCCTGCGCGAATGAAGTCGCGTCGGGTTGTTGTTCTACACATCGTGATGACTCCCGTTGGTATCGTACTTGGTCCACGGCTATTCGTGAAACCCAGTGTAAACGGCTACGGAGACCCATTGTATTGTGCCACAGAATCTTGCCGCAAACCCCTCTGCCAAGCGGCGCGAAGCCGGCGTCCTCGAGAATTGGGCGGTTGTGTCCCGGAATTGCGGTGTAATTCGGCGGGCAGGTCTGTGCAGTATACACGATCACCGGCCGCCGGGAACGCGGAGGGCGAGGGCGTCGAGGTCCAACTGGCCGGTGGCGCCTAAGAGGCCGACGTGAAGAATGGCCTCGCGGGCGCGGGCGGGGACGGGAATACGGGCCTGCTCGCGCTGCCAGTCGAACGTGCCGCGCCAGGGGCCGACGGCCTGCCGGCCGATGGTCGCGCGGTTCTCGTCGTAGAACGTTATGGCCACCAGCGGCGCCTGATTGCGCGTCTGACCGTAACGGAGATCGCGGCCGCGCACCGCGAAAGTGAGTTCCAGCTCCGACACTTTCCGCCCGTCCACGGCCAGCCCTTGCAGCGCCTGGCAACCGCGGCCCGGCTCGGCGTTCTCGAATCGGGCAAACCGGCTACCCTCCGGCGCTTCGTCCGACTCGATCAACTCGACCTGCCGTTGATAATGCCAGCCGGCGGCCGACGGCGGCTCGCCCATCAATTCCTCGAAGCCGCCGTTGACAATTGCCGGATTGGACGGGTCGGGCTGCACGCGGCGCTGGTCTTCGGCACGGCCGGTCATGGGCACGAACAGCGTCGGCCGAAGCGCCTCGCTGACGAGCTTGCCGTTCTGCTTCTTCAGCACATACATGGTTTGCTGATAGCGCTCGCCCACGGGAATGACAATGAGGCCCCCTTCGCGCAACTGCTCTACCAACGGCAGAGGCACCCGCTCCGGCGAGCAGGTGACGATGATCTTGTCGAACGGCGCGTGCTCCGGCCAGCCGAGGAACCCGTCGCCGATCTTGCAGAAGACGTTGTCGTAACGGAGCCGCTTGAGCGTGCGGGCGGCGTTGCGGCCGAGCGAGGGAACAATCTCGATGGTGTATACCTCGCTCACCAGCGGGCTGAGCACCGCGGCCTGATATCCGCTGCCCGTGCCGATTTCCAGCACGCGGTCCGTCGACTGAGGATCGATCGCCTCGGTCATATAGGCCACCACGAACGGAGGCGAAATGGTCTGCCCCTCGCCAATCGGTAGGGCCATGTCAAGGTAGGCGTACTGCCGGCTGGCCATAGCCACAAACTCGTGCCGCGGCACGCTCCGCATGGCCTCGATAACCCGCGGGTTCGTCACCCCCGCCGCCACGATCTCTTCATCGACCATTCGATTGCGTGCCTGCTCGAAGCCCAAACGCGTTTGGGCCGACGCCGCGCCCGGCGCAAGCAGGCCGAGCACGGCCAGGAGCATCAGAGAGTTCCGTTTGGAGATGGCGCAGAACGGCATGGTGGTCTCCCGCTGAATACCTCATCTGTATTATAGCCCAATCCCAGAAGAATCCGAAATCTGAAATCTCAGATCTGAAATCTGAGATCACGAATGTCCATCGGCCGGCCCGCGGGAACTCCGGCAGGAACTCCGGGAGGATTGACAGAGGCGGCTATTGAGGGTAGTTTGCCGTGCGATCATGGTTTACGGGCAGTTTGCCCAGTTTTCGGCCAGGAGGTGGCGTTCACTAATGACTAAGTGCGCTCTGACCCCAGATCCGGCAGATTTGGATGCTTGGCATATGCGACGGGCGCTGGAATTGGCGGTGCGGGGACAGGGGCTCGTTGAGCCGAACCCTATGGTCGGGTGTGTCATTGCACGCGGGGCGGAGATCCTTGGCGAGGGGTGGCACGGGCGGTATGGCGGCCCCCATGCCGAGGTCGAGGCGCTCCGCATCGCAGGCCCCCGCACGGCCGGGGCGACCATGTATGTCACCCTCGAACCCTGCTGCCATTGCGGCAAGACGCCGCCCTGCACTGAGGCCGTCATCGGCGCCGCGCCCGCCCGCGTTGTCGTTGCCCAACTCGACCCGTTCCCCGAGGTTGCCGGTAAGGGCGTTGCGCAACTGAAGGCAGCCGGGATCGCCGTCGAGGTGGGCACGTGCGAGACCGAAGCACGCCGCCTGAACGCCCCCTACCTGAAGCTGCTCGAAACAGGCCGGCCCTGGGTCCTTGCCAAGTGGGCCATGACGCTCGACGGCAAGCTGGCCACGCGCACGGGCGAGAGCCGGTGGATTTCCGGCCCGGAGTCGCGCGCGGTCGTCCACCGGCTGCGGGGGCGCGTGGACGCGGTCATCGTCGGTCGCGGAACGGCCGACCGCGACGATCCGCTGCTGACCGCCCGGCCGCCCGGGCCTCGCAAGGCCACTCGCGTGGTGCTCGACACGGGCGCGAGCCTGGCACTCGACTCGCAACTCGTACGTACCGCCGCCGAAGTGCCCGTGCTGGTTGCCGCCGGCGAGAGTGCCCCGCCGGCCAATCGGCAGCGGCTGGCCGAGTTTGGCTGCGAAGTGCTGGTCCTTCCCGGCAAGGATGATGCGCGACGGCTCGACGCGCTGCTTGCCGAGTTGGGCCGGCGCCGCATGACCAACGTGCTTTTCGAGGGCGGCGCCCGTGTGCTGGGCACGCTGCTCGACGCCCGCGCCATCGACGAAGTCCACGTTTTCATCGCCCCAAAGTTGCTGGGCGGCGCCGACGCGCCGAGCCCCGTGGCCGGCGCCGGCCTTGCCGCCATGGCCGACGCACTCTTACTGTCCCCGCCGGGGATCGAGATCCTTGCCGAAGACGTGTACGTTCACGGACGCCTGTCGTTGCACGGCGCCCGAGAGTGATCATTCACCGCATGACGTTCTTCGTAGCAACGGGGCATTGCATGCCACCCGGATGAGGCCTACTTTCGGTCGTGGAGTTTGACAAGCGAGGACTTCTCGTGCTAGAATCAGTCGCGCATCGGTTGGGCTAGCCTGCTGGTGCCGGCATCGCGTGCCTGACGTGCGTCGGTGCAGAATCGGTACGCGGCTTCTGAGGACGGTTCGGGCACGGGTCGGCTAGTGTTCGGGCGACGATTCTCGGAGTGAGTCCGAGGCCCATGAACGACTGCCGTCTACGGCTCTCCACCTGGAAACAGGTCTGTTTGAGGGGGACGATCATGCGGGCACAATTCTTCGTCTCGGTGCTGATCGGGCTTGGCTTGTTTCTGGCGGGCCTTTATGCAAGTCACGCGGCAACGGTCACCTGGAACGGCAGCTTCAGCGCCCTCTGGGAAGACAGTGCGAACTGGACCGGCGGCAAGCCCACCGATGCCGACACCGCCGCGTTCCCAACGACCATTCCTGGCACCGGGGCGACAATTACGCTTGCCGACGATAGCCAGACTTACCACCTTTCTTTCAACAATTCCTATACGCTCACCGGCGGCAAGCTGAATTTCCCGCTGATCCCTTCCGAGGGCAGCAATCCACCATCCGTTGTTGTCACCGTAGGCACCGGTTGCACCGTCACATTGGAGACACAACTCGCGAGAGTTCGCGCTGGCGGCAGCGTCACTAGCGGGATGTCAAAGAGCGGCGCCGGCACACTCATTCTTACCGGCGACAATTCATCATTGGCGGGCAACTGGCTCGATGTAACGGGCGTCGGCGTACTGAACCTCCAACACAATAAGGCGATGGGCGCCATCCCATACGCTCACGTGTACCCGGGCGCGTCGTTGCAGGTCCAGAATGACATCACCGTCGCCAACGGCGTTTACATCAGGGGGGACGGCGTTGGAGGCAACGGGGCACTGCGGAGCGTCAGCGGCGACAACACCTGGGCCGGCTATGTGCGGGTTCACTCCTCGTCACTAAGCGGCAGCATCGGGGTCGATGCAGGCAGCACCTTGACCGTGACGGGGCGCGTCGAAGTTTACAACAATCACCCGGGCGAACTACACAAGTCGGGCGATGGGGTGCTAGTCTTCGAAGGCGATAACACCTACACTGGCCCGACATTTGTCAACGCCGGCGCGCTGAACATTCGCCACAACAACGCCCTGGGCACAACCGCCGGCGCTACAACCGTCCACGCCGGCGCCGCGCTGCAGGTTCAGAACAGTATTATCGTAACCGAGGCACTTGTCCTCAATGGCAATGGAATCGGCAACTCTGGCGCGCTGCGGAGCATAAGTGGCAACAATGTATGGAACGGCAATATCGAGCATGACAACGCGTGGATCGGCGTCGATGTCGGCAGCACGTTGACCGTCAACGGGCAGATCAGCGGCAGCGGCGAGTTGCGGAAGGTGGGAAGCGGCGTGCTGGTCCTGGCGGGCGAGAACACCTACGACGGTGACACGCGGATTACGGCTGGAACCATCCGGCTCAGCGGCGGCGCGAACCGCATCAATCCGGACGGCAGCCTCTACATGACCTCCAATACAGTGCTCGACCTCAACGGCAACAACCAGACATTCGCCAAGGTGGACAGCAGCGCCGCTCGGATCGACACCGGCGGCGGAATGCTAACCGTTAACGCCCATTCCACATACTCCGACATCCGGAATCGAACCGCCTCGCCTACCACGGTGCTCACCGGTTCCGGCGGACTGACCAAGCTCGGATCGGCAACCCTCTACATGGGGGGGCCCTCTGATTATACCGGCGGCACGTTCATCAATGCCGGTACGATGGCGCTATACAGCAAGAACGATTGCCTGCCTGTCACGGGCGACGTCTTCGTGGCGAGCGGCGCCACCCTGAACCTGAGACTTTACGACTATGACAATGATCAGCAAATCATCGATGAACTGTCGGGTGTCGGCACCGTGCAACTCAACGGCGCGTTGTTCATCCTTGGCAACGGCAACAGTTCCGACGGCGCAAACGACTTCGCCGGCCAAATCACCAACGGATCGCGAACCGGCGGCGGGCTGACAAAGGTGGGAAGCGGCACGCAAATCTTCAGCGGCAACAGCGACTACATGCTAAGGCTCAGATTGTTTGAGACGGCGATTCTCGCATTATGTGAGACGAGCAGAGGAGGGCGGACGTCCGTGTCTGCGAGGGGAAGATGGGAACATG
>JAVEUP010000277.1:0-7862 GCA_034005525.1 Thermoguttaceae bacterium
CTCTTCCGATCTCTGGGGGAGAAAGAGCTGGCGGCCGGGCGCGATCCGAGTTTCGAGTCGGTCAGCAGCCACTTTTCAGCCATGAAGAATCCACGCGAGGTGATCGGCGTGAAGGAGCATCGCGACGAGTTCATCATCATGCCGGACGCCCGGGTTGCATTCACCCCGTCGCGTGAAGGCTACTACTGGCGGGGGTATGTGGCGGAAAAATCCGGACGAGCCTTCTTCACGCTCGATGATGGCGATGCCTGGATCGGCAGCAACGACAGCGGCCTACCCGCAAAGAAACGCCTCCTGGATGGGTACCTGCCCATCGTGATTGCCGACTTCGAGCGAGTTGCCCAATTCCAGCCGGGTTTGCAATACGAGCAGACCGCCGTCGCCTGGTCGGAGGGAATGAGCCCGGACGAGCCGATTTGGGCCCTGATCCGCATGAGGGTTTTCAACGCGGGCGACGAAGCCCGCGAAGTGAACCTGAGTTGGAACGTCGACTACGGTGCCAAGACCGCGCGGGTGTTCGCGGAAAAGAGGGGCGGCAAGCCCCATAAGGATAACCTGAAGGTCCGAAAGGTGGCTTCCTGGAAATTCGAGTTGGCGCCCGGCGCCGAGAAGATGGTCTACGGCAAGCTGCCGTATCTGGACGGCTATGAGCAGGCCGTGGAAAGTTCGGCCGAGGAATTCGACAAGCGTCTGGCCGAGGCGTCGGCGTTCTGGAAGGAACTGCTCAACAAGGGCATCCGAATCGAGGTCTCGGAGCAGCGGGTCAACGACGCGTACCGCGCCTGGCTGGGCTATACGTTCCTGAACGTCGACAAGATTGGCGAGATGTACGAACCGCATGACGGCTCGGGGTTCTATGAGTGCATCCTTGGAATCGCGGCGTCGAAATACTGCAATACACTGGGCCTGATGGGATATCCCGACGAGGCTCGCAAGTATCTCGATTCGCTCGGAACGCTCATCTCGCCGGAAGGCCAGTTCAAGGTGAGTTTCGGCTCGGTCGACACGGGCGCCCTGCTGCTGGTGATGGCGAACCATTACCAACTCACCGGCGACGAATCCTGGCTCCGCGAAGCGGCCCCGAAGATGGTCAAAATGTGCAACTGGATCATCGACAAGCGAAAGAACATGATGGCGGAGCAAGAGAAAGACTCCCTGGTTTACGGTCTGATTTCGTCCAACGTGGGCGTGGACAACCCCGGAGCCGACTACAGCTACGTTACCGATACGGCTCTGGTCGTCGGTATGGAGGCGGCGGCACAAGCTCTGCGGGCGGCGGAGATGGAGGAGGACGCGGATCGCATCGAGAAAGAGAGCGCCGCCTACCGCCAAGATGTGGTGACGTCGATGCGTCGCGCGGTTGTCGAACACGAGGGCCTGAAAATCCTGCCCGTCATGCCCCAAACCCATAAGTACCTGAAACGCGCCGCCTACAAGACGCACGTTGAGGCTGGCCCCGGCGAGGGATACACCGGTCATGGCTACTACGGCCTGTTCGGCTGCATGGTGCTGGAGACGAAGTTCCTGCCGGCTTCCGACGAGTCGTTCCGTTTGATTGCCGAGTTGTTGGAACGCCGGGACGGCCTTGCCATGGGCATGTGTACGTTCGGCGCCAAGGGCGGCATCGACCACGCCTTCACCTATGGCTACTGGATGAACTGCCTGGAACGCGAAGAAGTCCCTCGCGCCCTGCTGGGATTCTACGGCTCGCTGGCTTATGGAATGTCGCGCGACACCTGGGCGGGCGTGGAATGCACCAACATGGTCACCGGCGCCAACGCCGCAACCTTGCCCCACCTTCGGTCGGGCTATCAGCAGTTGCGCCTGTTGCGAAACATGCTCGTGCGAGAGCAAGCCGGCAAGCTGCTCTTGGCGCAGGCAGTCCCGCGGCACTGGCTGACCGACGGCAAGCAGGTCAAGGTAGAGAACGCGCCCACGGAGTTCGGCGCGCTGGACTATACGATCGACTCGCACGTAAACGACCGACGGATCGTGGTCCACGTCGATCCGCCCAAGCGAACGCCGCCGGAGGCCATCGTGGTCTATTTGCGTCATCCGGCCGGCAAGCCGATCAAGGTGGCGAACGCCAACGGCACGCCGATCAAGGAGTATGACGCCGGGTCCATCACGCTACGCGGCGTTGACGAGCCGGTGACGGTGGAAGTGCGCTATGAATGACCAAAAGTATCAGGTCTTTTGACCGAAATGATCATTGACAACCGATGTCCGTAGCGGCTAGGGTGGACAATATAGGGGATGAAGAGAGGCTCAGAAAGGCTCTCTGCCTCAAGCCTGCAACCTATTGGTAATTTCCGCCACCGCCCCACCGTGAAGTGGGGTCCAGATCTGGAGGACGTGCTGTGAAACGCGCGCTTTTCTTCATTGTGTCGGCCGTGGTCGCTGCCCTGTGCGGGCAGTCCGCCTCGGGCGGATTCATCTCCAACGGCAATTTCGAGACGGCGTCCGGCGACCCGCTGGAGTTCACCCACTGGAGCTATCATGCCGCCAGTGGGACTGAACCCAATACCGCGGCAGTCGTCCAAGCCGATTCCGTCATTTCTGGAAATCGTTCCGCCGAAATTGTCCGAAGTGGCGCCCGCAGCATCGAGCAACAGGCTGCCGAGGCGCTTGCCACGTTTGCCTTTGAAATGGACTTCGCGGTGTTTCCCGTAACCGGCAATAACCGATCCATGAACGTTCTCCTGCGAGAGGGCGCCTCGGCATCCAGCGGAGTCATGAACCTCAGGGTAGCAGCCAATGGGCAGCTCCAAGTTTATGATACTAGTGGTGGTACCTGGCAAGCCATCGGTTCCCTTGCCGCGAACACCACGACTGACACAGGATCGTTGCTCGAGTGGAATGGGGAAGACCCGGTCATGAACCATTTGGAGGTCGTCGGCTATCTGTCGGATCCGAGCGACCGGTACTACCACGTGACGCTCAACGGCTCGTCGGTTTACGGCCTGCGGTGGTTTTCGGGCACCAGCCCGGCGGCGATCAGCTACATTCAGTTGAATGGAGCGTCGAGCGCCTCGAACTGGCTTGTCGACAATGTCTTTTTCGGCGTTCCCGAGCCGTCGAGCACGGCCATGCTCGCCATGGTGCTTCTGCTGGCGTTGGCGCCCTGGCGGCGCGGGGCGGAGCGGCTGAACGGAACACGTTTTCTTCACGATCCGCGTGAAGCCGGAGTATGGTGTTTCGGCGGCCCCGCTCGCCAATGCAGGGCGGCGGTCGGCCATGCGACCGATTGTGTGAGAGAAGTGCGACGCGGAGCACGGTCCCGTGGCCCCGCGCGGCGCGTTTGGAATGCATGGAAGGAGGAGTCTCGTGCCAACAAAGCGGCGGTTGAAACAGCATCGAGCGTCGATTGCTTTTACCTTGGTTGAGTTGCTTGTGGTCATCGCCATTATCGGCATTCTCATCGCCCTTTTACTGCCGGCGGTTCAGAGTGCGCGCGAGGCGGCGCGACGGATGCAGTGCGCCAACAACCTGAAGCAAATGGCGCTTGCCATGCATAACTACGCGGCGGCGCACCGCGAGTATTTCCCAATCGGGAGCCCCGGGCCGGTCCAACATGGTCTGTTCTCCGCAATGCTGCCCTACCTTGAACAGCAGGCGATTTACGATCAGCTCGATCTGACGGGCAAGGCGCGCACCACGTTCCAGGAGCCGCATCGCTATACGCCCGTGGCTGCCTACACGTGCCCCTCCTGGCCGCACGGCGACGTTTTTCGCGACATGAGCAACGGCAATCAGAATGGTGCGATCACCACGTACCAGGGCATCGCCGGCGCGCATCCGACCGTGCCGCCGGTGACCGAGGCCAGTCCCGGTTGTGGCGACATGCCGCAGAACGGCATATTCGGCTGGGCTCGCCTCCGCCGGTTTGCCGACGTGCGCGACGGGCTGAGCAATACGCTGGCCCTGGCCGAGTTCGTCCAGATCGACTTGATTGCCGGTTCCGGGACCATGAGCTTCGAAAATCCACCGGGCAACGTGCGCCCGTGGGTTCTCGGCGCGACGTCTTCGGGGGAGTGCTCCTACGCGTTCAAGACGGTGGTTCATCCCCTGAACTCGCAATTCGATCGCGTATCGGACGATGTCCCCTTCAATCACCTGCCGTTTGGGAGTTGCCATCCAGGAGGGGGCCATTTCGCCGCCGCCGATGGCAGCGTACACTTTCTTTCCGAGTCTACTTCTCTTGATCTGTATAGACGGCTCATGACCGTTGACGGAGGCGAAAGTGTCAGCATTCCTTGACACGAATTCGACTGCCGTAAGACGCATCGCCACAACACGAGGGCTGCTTACCGCGGCCGTGGGCGGTCTGTGCCTGTTGAGCGGTTGCGGCGAACGCCGTCCGCTGGCGCCGGTTACCGGTCTGGTACTGTACAACGGTAAGCCGCTCGAGTCCGGCACGGTCTTCTTCCAACCGGAATACGGCCAGCCGGCAACCGCCATCATCCAGCCCGACGGCACCTTCGCGCTTCAAACGACAGGCGAGGGCATCGGTGCCGTGGTCGGTCGGAACCGCGTGCGTGTCGCCTGCTATGAGGCTCAGCCCGTTACGGACGAGCAGGGCGAAGGCACCTTGGGACGGTTGCTTATCCCCCGGAAGTACACCGACTACCAAACCAGCGGGTTGACCGTCGAGGTGGTTTCCGGCCAGAATGAACCCATCAGGATTGAGCTGACCGGCCAGGCGGGAGGGCCGTGACGGCGGGTTCCTTCATGACAGTTCGTAGTTCCGCCTTTAGGCGGCAGAACCACGGGTTTCAAGCCGCCTAAAGGCGGAACTGCGAACGCAACCGTGATGGGCTAAGCAGTTACGCACGCGGGAGCATCGCCCGGCTTGACGGTGCGTGTACATCTGTTCCAGTGATGGTGCGTACACCCTCGCTGGACCGGTGCCCATGCCGTCATGACTGCCGCGTGCTGCCACCCGCTGCCGCTGTACCGGCCACGCGACCCGCAGGCCTCCGACCTGTGGCGGCTCGTGGACCAGCATTTCGAGACCTTTTCGCGGGTCTACGACGAGCGGTTCCAGGCCAAGTATGGCTACTGGCGGCCGATCGTCGAGCGGTCGGTGATGGCCTATCTCCGCTGCGGCGATCTCGACGAGGGCTTTGCCCGGGTCCGCTGCCCAGATTGCGGGCATGAGATGTTCGTCGCCTTCTCCTGCAAGCAGCGCTGCACGTGCCCGTCCTGCCACCAGAAGCGGACGTTGTTGACAGCGATCCACGTGGCCGAGGAGGTTTGTGCCCCGGTAGCGCACCGGCAGGTCGTGTTGACCATCCCCAAGCGGCTGCGCCTGCACACCCGCTTCGACCGCAAGCTGCTGGGTAAGCTCTGCGCGGCCGCCTGGACGTGCATCCAGGCGGAAGTGCGGCGCCTGCTCGGTCGCGACGATGTCGTGCCCGGCATGATCGCCGCCATCCAGACCCACGGCGAGCTTCTGCACTGGCACCCGCACATCCACACGCTGGTGACTTGCGGGGCGTTCACCGCCGAGGGCGAGTTCCTCGAAGTGCCTGAACTCGACATGGGGCGGCTGGAGACGGCCTGGCAGGAAGCCGTGTTCGCGCTCTACCTGGCCGAGGAGAAGATTACGCCCGAGGTGGTCGAGAACATGCGGGGCTGGCCGCATTCGGGCTTCAGCGTCGATCAGTCGGTGTTCCTGCCCGCCGGCGACCGCGCTGGCATCGAGCGTCTGGTTGGCTACATGACTCGCTGCCCGTTCAGCCTTTCGCGGTTGGTGAAGGTGACCGAGACCGGGCAGGTAGTCTACAAGGCCGAGAAGCAGGCCTGCCGGGCCTTTCCCGAAGCCGACGGCGATGGGCTGCGGCCCGGCCCCAAGCGGAACTTCCAAGTGCTCGATCCGCTGGATTTCCTGGCTGAGTTCACGCAGCACATCCCGCCGAAGGGCTCGCATCTCGTCCGCTATTACGGTTTCTACTCGAACAAGGCCCGGGGGATGCGCCGCAAGGCGGCGGAGGCCGAGGCAGCGAAGCAGGCGGGCGCGACGGCAGCCAACTCCCCTCTACTGTCGGGAGAGGGGCAGGGGGTGAGGGCGGCCCGATGTAGCCAAACCTGGGCGATGCTCATCAAGCGCGTCTACGAAATCGACCCGCTCTGCTGCCCGAAGTGCCAGGGCCAGATGAAGGTGGTCGCCTTTCTTGAACCGCCGCAGGGGGCCCTCATCGAGAAGATTCTCCGCCATTGCGGCCTATGGCATCCGTCAACGCCGCGCGCCCCGCCGCCGGAAGACGGCTGGGGCTATGAGCCGGACTCCGACTGGGACAGCCATCCCGCCTCGTCTGACTCACCTGGGGAACTGACCTTTGTCGAGATCGACGAGTTCCTGGCGACCTTCTGATTTTGCCTTCTCGGCAAGTCGGCCCGTGGAAGGTCCGTTTGTGCGGCAATGAATCGCCCCAGATGGGGCATATGGCACAGCCTTTGTGCGGCGTCTCATGGCGCCAACTTCGCCGCGAGAGTTCCCAAACGCGCGGGGTAGCAGGCGGGAAAGGGCGGGCATGCCCGCCCTTTCCCGCCTGCTACCCCTTGACCTGCCAGTTGACCTGCCAGTTTCCCCCGACTATGCTTGAGTTCTGTGGCGAGAATCAAATTTCCTATCCCGCAAATTTCCTATCCCGTACTGCGGCCCATCGCCGCAAGTCTTCTCATAGTAGCCGTCGCCTGCACGCTTGAATTGCGTGAATCCCAGTCGCTCCAAGTTCTTCGGCTTGAGCATGGCTTGCTCGTTTCTTATCGTGGCGAAGGACGATATCACGCGGTGGCACGGACGCCCACATTCAGGGCAGCGATCCAACGGTGGATCGCTCATGCTCTGAATTGCTTCAAAGCGCTCTTGGCAGCTATCACCGCGGTCTCCATCGTGTTCATATTCGTAGATTGGCATCGGTATGTCTCAATGGTCATTCCCGCGGTACCCGGGTGTTATCCTGGCACAGCGAAACGATATCGTCGATTCTGGCGACACCGGCGCACATCACCGTGTCCGCGCCGCCCCAGTACAGCTTCAAGGTCCCGTGCTCCTCGGGAAGCGCCCCGCAGGTGAAGACCACGTTGGGGACATAGCCGGTCCGTTCCCAGGCGTCCTCGGGCTGCAAAATCCACTCGTCGGCCACGCCGAGCACCTTGGAAGGGTCCTCCAAGTCATGGAGAGCGACCCCTAGCCGATAAACGCCGCCGGCCATTGTTTCAAAGACACCGTGGTAAATGCTCAGCCATCCCTCGGGTGTGCGGATCGGCGTGGCGCCGGGGCCCACCTTCTTCTCGTCCCAGTGGTACCGGCAGGGCTCGATGACCACTCGCGATTCGCCCCAATGGACGAGGTCCGGAGAATAGCTGATCCAGATCGACCACGGCGAGATGTGCGAGTGCGGCCGGTCGAGTCGGGCGTAACGGCCGTCAAACCTGGCTGGGAAGATCACCACGTTGCGTACGTCGGCCTGAGTTATCAGGGCAACGCGCTCGACGCGGTCGAAGTCCCGGGTCTTCGCGAGGGCAATGCGCACCCCGCGTCGCGAATAGGCGCTGTAGGTGAGCAGATATTCGCCGTCCAGCGGACAGATGCGACAGTCCTCGACGCCGTACTCTTCGTACTCGGCGAAAACGCCCGAGGCAGCCGGTTCGAGGAACGGTTGGTCGCGGACGGTGAAATGAAACCCGTCGTCGCTCTCGGCCAGCCCGAGGATCGATCGACCGTTTCGGCGGTGGGAGCGAAAGACCAGCAGATACTTGCCGTCGTGTTTGACCGCACCGGCATTGTGCACGGTCTCGACGGTGTACGGGACGTCGGCCTTCGTCAGTATCGGGTTCTTTTCGTACCGGGTGAT
>JAVEUP010000278.1:0-7779 GCA_034005525.1 Thermoguttaceae bacterium
CCCTTGGCTCTACGGCTTTAAGCTCGACTTCCGCTTCCGCTGACCACCGCCCCTCAAGGTCCAATCAATCGCCCCCAAAAAATCGCTGCGGCAGGGGCGGCCACAATAACGACGTCGGCCCCGTAGCCGCCGGTTTCCTGCTTCACGGCTTCGTACAGGCAGTCCGTGGCCGGGTTGACCAGTCGATCGAAGCCGAATGCCTTGGCCTGGCGGAGCCGCGCGGGATTCACTTCGCTGAGGATGATCTTCCCTGCGCCATACTCGCGCGCCACGCACGCGTTGAGGATGCCCATCGGCCCGGCGCCCAGTACGGCCACCACGTCGCCCTGCGCGATGGCGCAGTTTTCCGCAGCGTTCACACAGCAGCTTACCGGCTCCGCAAGCGCGGCATGGGCGGGTGGAACACCGGCGGGAACCTCGACCACGTGCCCCTGCCGCACGCCACGCGCGGGAATGGTGACGAACTCGGCCATGCCGCCGGGGTAGTAGAAGCCCATCGGCCGCAGATCGGTGCACAGGTTCTTCCATCCTCGCCGGCAGAACAGGCACTGGCCACAAGCGATGCTTGTTGCCATGACCACGCGCTGGCCGGCGGCGAAGCCGCTCACCTTGCTGCCCACCGTTTCGATAAGGCCGGTGAACTCGTGCCCAATGGTGATGGGCGGTTTCATGCGCGGGTTGCCCGCCTTGTAGGCTTTCCAGTCGGAGCCGCACACGGCGCACGCGTCGACCTTCACGCGAAGCTCGCCGTCGCCGCAATGGGGCACCGGCGCCCGCTGGCACCGCACGTCGCCGGGGCCGTGATAGACGACGGCCTTCATGTCAGTACTGGTCATCAGCCCGCCCCCCGTCAAGCACCGCCTCGGTCGACCCGACGCCCAGCCGGTTGGCGCCCTGCGCCAGATAACCGACAGCCGTTGCCCAATCGCGGATGCCGCCCGAAGGCTTCACGCCCAACCGGCCGCCTACCGTGCGGAGCATCACCTCGACGATTTCCGGAGTCGCACAGCCGGGACCGAAACCCGTCGAGGTCTTCACGAAATCGGCGCCGGCTTCTTCACTGATTCGGCAGGCGTGGGCGACCTGATCGAGGCTGAGGTAGCCGCTCTCTTGAATCACTTTCACGAGCACGCCGTGCGGCCTGGCCGCGGCCACAACCGCGGCGATGTCGGCGCGTACGGATTCGTAGTCGCCGGCAAGGAACCGGCCGATGCTCATGACCATGTCGAGTTCGCGGGCGCCGTCGCCGATGGCCAGTTCCGCCTCGAGGGCCTTGACCTCCGGCCGATGGTGCCCATGCGGGAAACCCACCACCGCGGAAACCAGCACCGGGCTGCCCGCGAGGCATTGGACGGCCAGGGCCACGTCGCAGGGGCGAACGCACATGCTCTTCACCCCGCGGGCAATGCACATGCGGGCGTGCGCCTGGACGTCCTCGGCCGTGAAGTCCGGCTTCAGCACGGCATGGTCAATGGCCGCGGCAACCTGGGCAACGGTAAACGGTTTCATAACGATCCTTTTTTGATGTCTGGGCGTCAGTGCATTTCCCGGCCGCCGGTTACGTTGATCGCCTGGCCCGTCATGTAATCGGCCCCGGAGCCGGCCAGGAATAGCGTCACGGCCACGATGTCGCCGATTTGGGCCAGGCGTTTCAGGGGTACCTTGGAAGTGAATTGCCGAACCACTTCTTCCCGGCTCTTGCCGAGGTTCTGAATATAGCCGGCGCTGACGTTGTCCCAGACGCCGGTATTCTCCGTAATGCCCGGGCAGAGGCAGTTGACGGTGATCCCCGAGTCGGCAAGCTCGTAAGCGAGCGCCTGGGTGAAGCCGATGATGGCCGCCTTTGCAGCGGAATAATGACTCATCAGGGCCGACCCGGTTTTGCCGGACTTGGAGGAGAAATTGATGATCTTTCCATAACCTTGGGCCTTCATGTGGGGGACGGTGTGCTTCGTCGGCAGGAAGGTGCCGCGGCAGTTGACCGCGAAGACGCGGTCCCACTCGTCCACCGCAATTTCCTCCACCTTGCCTTGCGCGACGATGCCGGCCACGTTCACCAGAATGTCGATCCGCCCGCCGAGCGCCGCCGCGGCCGCGCCGACAAGCTGCTGCACCTGGCGCTCGTCGGCCACGTCGGCCGCCAGTCCGCCGGCGACCGGGCCGGCTTCGGCGATGGCGGCTGCCGATGCCTCGACCGCCTCGGGCTTCAGGTCGGTCAGAAAGACCTTCGCCCCTCCCGCGGCCAGCCCCGCGGCAATCCCCCGGCCAATCGTGCCGGACGCGCCGGTAATCAGCGCGGTTCGTCCTTCAAAAGCCATTGGTTTCTCCATGAGCACAGCCGGCGCCTATTCCAATGTCGGCCGCGCGATTTCGCCCCGCAACTGCGCCTCGCCGCCCCCCCTTTCGTATACGCCGTAGAAGAGCGACATCGAGTCGAGCCACACCGTGATGCGGCGCATCTCCTCGGGCGAAAGCTTCACGTCGTGGTGCCCCTCGCGCAACATGTGGTACAGCTTCGACGCCCGGGCCCCGAACTCACCCGGCGTGGTGCGGTACCACTTCGGATCGGACCAGCTTCGACCGCCGTAGTCGTAGAAACCGTATTTCGGCGCCAGGCTGACGTACGACCGGAAGTAGCTGGTTGACATGTTCATGTACGTCGGCTTCTCCGGGTACGCGGCCAGGCTGCTGTCCAGCGGCGGGGCCTTCTCGGCGTTGTCGCGGTGGCACGCTACGCAGTGCTTATCGAGCACCGGCTGCACCAGCCGGGGGTAGCTGAACGGGTTGGTGCCCTCGGCCTCGGGCACTAGCGGCGAGGGTGCACGGCGCATCGCCAGTGGTGCGCCGCCCAGCAGCGGCGGGGTGTCGTGCCGCGGTTCGTGGCAACCGTGGCACATGGCCTGCTCGCCCGGCTGAAACTGTGTGGCCGAGCGCATCGACGTGACCGCCAACCCGTCGGCGTCGATCGCCTGGAAGTACAGCTCGCGCCGCGCCGGCACGGTGAAGTAGGCGCTGCCGTCGGCCTCGACCGGAACCGTGCCCAGCACGGCCCGGGCCAGGTTGATCGAGTCGCTCCCCTGTGGAATTTGGATGCCCGTGTTGTGCGGCACCCGGGCCGAGGCGACCGAAAGCGGCAGGATCTGGTACACCCGCAACGCCTTGATCTCCGCCCCCTCCGGCCACGGCAGGAGGCCCTTGTACACGTCGACAACGCCCACGGTGGCTTCCGCCGGTTCGTGCTCGGGCAGGCGCACCGACCGCTCCGGAATGACCGGCGGCACGGGGCGCGGCCGCAGCGGCAGGGGGTTCTGGCCGGCGATTTCCGGGTCGCGGTACAGCAGTTCCCGATTGCCGAAACTGTCGAGCAAGTACAGGCCGTACCGCCCCTGCAGGTTACCGATGCCCGGTACTTCCATAGCTGCGTCGTACACCACGAGGTAGTAGTCTTCGCTGAGCGGCGCGGCTTGGCCGAACGTCTGCGCGCCGGTCGGACCCTGGCTCTCCGGGAAGGGGCTTTCGGGGGTCAGCCGGCGGATCGGCGCCATCGCGTCGTCGTCGGGGATCCGAGGGTCGAAAACCACCAACGAGCCGAACGCCTGCCCGTGGTGCGGCGCCGCCGTGGCCACGTACCGGTGCGAGCCGGGAATGGCGCGAACGTCCAATAGCATGTCCGCCCGGCTGGAACGGAACGAGAAATTGCCGAAGACCGCCCGCGGGTCACACCCGCCGGGAGTCATAATCCACGGCTTGTGCGCCACCACGCCGTGGCGATCCACGTAATCCCAGCGGGTGAACATGATCATTCCGTCGTGGGCGACGCTCGGGTGCCACTCGTTCGTCTCGTGGAAGCTCAGGCAGCGGACATCGCTGCCGTCGGGCGCCATGTCGAACAGCGTATACGTCGGGCACACCCGGCCGCAGCGCAGGTAGCCGCCCCGCCGCTCGCTGTTGAACACGATCCGCCCGCTGGGCATGAGCACGGGGTCGAAGTCGTTCCACGTGCCGTCGGTAAGCTGCTCGAGGCCGGTCCCGTCGACGTTCACGCGGAAGACGTGGTAGCAGCGGCCCTCGTGCCAGTAGCCGCGGTTGGGGTAGTCGGTGTGATGGCGATGTTCGGGGTCGCCGCGATTCTCGACGTACGCGAACAGGACGTGCCTGGCGTCGTAGGAAAGGTGCGGCGAGAGGAACGAACCGCCGCCGGTGTCTTCGCCGTGACGCTTGCCCATGCCGTCGTATCGCACCGCGGGCGGGGTGTTCGGCCCGCCGCACAGCCGCTCGCCCTTCAGACGGCCCCGCTCGACCACCGAGTCGGCCAGCACGTCGCGCACCTGCGGTTCCGGGCCGAAGGCGTCCTCCAGCACGTACAGCCCGCCGCCGGGGGTGGCTGCGATGCCGTAATACTGGTCGCACATGTGGTTGTACAATGCCCGGTGCCGCTTAATGAACACGATGTCGTTGAAGTCCAACAGCGGGTTGCTGAAGGCGATGCGCCGGCGCAGTCGGCAGACGTCGGCGTACAGGGCGTAGCGGGCCGGCTGATCGGCCGGATCGATCGCCTTGCCGGCTGCTTCCAACTGGCGCAGTTCCGGCACCAGGGCATCGAGCACCGGGCCGCCGCCAATCTTCTTCAGGTTTTCCAGCAGGGCGGCCGTGCGGCGCAGGACGACGTCGGCCGGGTCACGATCCGAGTCGAGAATGAGCGCCTCGGGGCGGAATGCCTGATGCGCCACGCCGGCGAAATACTCCCTCCGGCTCAGGTCGTGCTCCAGGGCCAGGAACTGGCGGCGCAACTCGTCGATCCGCATGGGATGGTCGGGCAGCGCGCGGAAGACGGCGGTGCCCTGGGCTCGCGCGGCGTCCATCCCGGCCCAAGCCTCAAACCGTTTGTACTTGCCGTCGAGCCGGTATACCACAGTGCTGTTCGAGTGGACCCAAATGCCGCGTTCGAACTGGCGGTCGCCGATCTTAAGCGGGTTGTTCTGCCAGTTCTTATCGACAAGCAGTTCCCCCCAACCGACGCTGACGTGATCGGGTTCAAGTTCTTCCAGCCAGACGGTGCTGCCGTCTTCGGCGACCAACCGGGCATCACCCCAGATATGGCAATTCCCGCCGCCGCCGCGCAACTCGGTGGCCAGTTGCAGCCACTGCCAGCCCGCCACGTCGACCGATACCTCGACCCCCGGCCCGTCGCCGGCGATCAGCCCGCTGTCGAACGGCTTGGCGGCGGCAGGCAGCGCAGCAGCCCAGGCCAAAACGCTTGCCACGGGAAGAAAAAGGTGAAACTTCATGGGGATTCCCTTTCAGTAGGCGGGGGTGCGTGGAAGGTTCTCCATCACACAGGCGCGTCTTGCGCTGCCTGGCACGTTGTATTGCGAAGGATACCGCCGCTATTATACCAACAAAACCAGGCACACTTTTCGCAAATATATGCCACTTATGCGCATCGCACGACCGGCGGCCCAAGTTCCTTTGCGACCCTTGTCCTCGTTACCGGCGGGCAGGGAGAACGTCATGGACGTGACGATTCCCGTCGTGTACGCCAAAAAGTACAAGTGGCTCTTCCGTTGTAAGCGTTCACGGGTCGGACGAGGGGGCTGTCCTGCGGTGTTCGATTTGCGCGTTTGTTCACATATATTCCTAGTCCGTTCTACTGCCACACCGACGGATTTCAGCCGGCTTGGTCGGTTTCTTCTTCTTTGCGGTCGATCGACCGCGATACATCCACGCGAAGGGAGTAGGCACATGTCGCCGTTCGAATTCCTGGTGCCGGGTGGTTGACATATAGAATGATGTTTGCTATAAAGGCAAACAGTGGCACGTTTGGAGCGTATTTGTATCCGGAGAACCGCCGGTTATTGGCCGCAGAGCCGGGCGTGCCGAGACCTTCCTTCCACCGTATTTGACATTTAGAACGCCGTTTGGTACCATGCGGATCAGAATCGCATTGTCGGCCGTATCGTCGGCGGGCAGATGTGCGATGGACCTTTCTCTTACACAGTTTTCGGGTGTTTTCGTCGCAATAGGGTCTTTCTGAAATCCGCCGTTCGCTGGTCCGCGTTCAGGCTGTCGGGGCCTGGAAGAAGTCGGAAGAGCAACGGCCCCTGTCGAGGAGGAGAGAGAATGCGTCGCGTTTGCCTCATTTCGCTTGTTGGTGCTGGGGCCATCTGTCTCGGTGCCGTGAAAACCGTCGCTTCGGTTGCCATTTCGTTCAGTGCCGGCGCCGCAACCGAAACGCACAACGGAGGTTCAGCACTAACCGCCGAGAAAGCGGTCGACGGCGTGTTCACATCCAGTTCGCGTGGCTGGGCCATTTCGGGCGCCACCGGGGCGAACAACGTCGCATCGCAAGCGGCCGTGTTTCCGCTCAGCAACCCCCTTGAGCTGATCTACCCGGTCACGTTCACTCTTGTTTTCAACGACCCCACCGGAGCAGCGACGAAGCATATCCTCGGCCGGTTCGAACTGTACGCTACCACGGCGGAGGCTCCGACAGCGGCGAGCGATGAGAGCATTTGGACGCTACTCACGCCGACCGTGGCCAACTTCAGCAGTACCGGGGGCCTGCAATTCAACGTCGATGGCGGCAGGGTTACCTACAGCAGCGGAACCGTTCCGAATTTCGATTCCTACTCGGTAACCGTGGATGCCGTGAACCTGGTCCGGCCGGTTACCGCGTTCCGGCTGAAGGCGCTGGCCGACGAGAATTACCCGGCCATCGGCCCAAGTTTGCCTTCCGCCGGGCCCGGGCTGGCCAGCAATGGAAACTTCCTGCTCTCGGGACTTGCCGCCACCGGCGGCTCGAACAAGGTAACGGCCGATATTGCCACGTTTATTCGATCCGACCAGGCAAACACCAATCACGATTTGACTGCCTACCTGCTTTCAGGTAGCGCAAACAACGGCAGCCCGCGGAGCCGGACCTTGTTGGGCTTCGATATGTCGACCCTGGCCGACAACCCGGTGTTCAATCGCGTGGAGCTTGACCTGACGGTCAAGCAGCTTGATGGAGGTGCGGGCAGCGTGCTTCTGGGCTCCACCTGGAATCTGTACGGCGTGACGGAGGACACAGCTAACAACTTGTTCTTCAGCGAAACTCAGGTCACCTGGAACAGCCGGGCAACCGGGATTCCGTGGAATACACCGGGCGGCGACTTCGATCCGCTCCTGTTGGCGAGCGTCACACTCGATTGGGAGCCGGTAGTGGGCGACGTAATCACGCTGGTCGGCACCGGTGCATTGACATCGGCCGTCAGCAGCGCCATTGCCGACGACGAAACGCTCTACTTGATGCTCATGCAGGGCGGTGAAGGTACCAATTCGGCCCGCCGTTTCCTGTTTGTCCACTCCGAGAGCAGCGGCACGCTCGCCCAAGCCCCCACGCTTCGCCTGACGCAGATTCCGGAGCCGTTGACGACGCTAATGCTGTTGGGTGCCGGTTTGGCGGCAAGTCTGATGCGTCGCCGTCGCCGGTCGGAAGGGTAACCGGGGACCGTAAACTACCCTCCCAGGGCCCATGAGAAGGAGCATGCCATGAGAGAGGACTCTCGCCGCACGCGGCGGCTTGTGCGATTTCACCACTCGGCGGTTCAGGCAGCGATGCTCGCCGGGCTGGTCCTGGTCTGGTACCGACCCTTCAGCCCCCTGAGTTTCGCTGCTGAACTACCGGAGGCAGGGCGCGTGTTGTGGCTGCGGTCCGACGGCGGCGTGGAAACCGCCGACGGCCGGATTGTGCGGTGGCGCGATCAGTCGGACGCGCGGCACGTAGCCATGGTACCCGAG
>JAVEUP010000279.1:0-7741 GCA_034005525.1 Thermoguttaceae bacterium
GCCGGCACGTTTACGGCACCGCCGCAGCCAGCAGCCACTCGTCCCGCCCGCCTTGAGCACCAAATCGACCGCGGGCCGTCAGCGCATTGCATGTCCTTGTGTTCTTGTGTTCCTCCCTGTTGTGCCGGGAGCTTCGGTATTATTGCACTGCCCACCCAGGCCGTTGGCCTTGTAGTTGTACACAAGTCGTTGACGCCACCAGCCGGCTTGCCCGGCCTGGAGCGGTGGTCAGTCGGCTAAGACGGCGTTAAGGCTCCCTGTCACCCCTTCACGCTGCCGCCTCCGGAGGCGGCAGCGTGAAGGGGTGATATTCGGGTGACCCGTGCCCGGTTAGCTCACTGACCATGGCTCCAGGCGGGGCAAGCCCACAGGTGGCCCTCTTCACAACTCCAAACGGACGAGGTGTCAGGTGTCAGTAACGGCGAACCCTCACAACGCCGCGTCGTCAAGACCGTCGACCAGGTCGTCGAGGTCGTCGTGCGGGGAAGGGGGCGGGGAGGAGGTGGGAGAGGGCTCGCTGAGGAAGCGGGCACGTTCGGCGGCGGCTAGGTCATTGCGGTTGGCGGCGTCGAAAAGCTGGACCAGGTCGACGTTGAGCTGCTCGAGCGGAACGGTCGCGTCGCCGGCGATGCCAGGGTTCTGGTGGTCGGGAAACATAATGGCGCCCTGGGGGCATACCCGGCTGCATGCAGGACAGCCGTCCTTGCAGGCGTCGGGGACCTCGACGAATAGGCGCCCCTCCGAATCGACCCCGAACACGCCGAACAGGCAGAAGTTCAAACAATCGAGGCAGTTGCCGCACCGGTCCTTGTCCACGACCGGATACCAGCGCCGGTGCGTCGCTTCCTCCAGATCGACGTGACCGTTCCCGCTGGCGACTGCCGCAGCCGCAGCCACAGGCGCCTCAACCCGCCCGACACACTCGGCCAGAACGCGGTCGATTTCGGCCAACAACGGCCCGGCATCGTCGAACTGCCGGAGATCGAAGCACCAGATGGACCGCTGAGAATCCGGAGAATCGTCGTCGGATGACGCATCGCCCGCGGCGTCGTCCTGCACCAACGGCGAGGCGCCTATCCGGCCGCGAACCCCGTTTGCGTCGAGCATCCAGAATGCCGCCCGCGGATACATCCAACAGGCCACAACCAGATCGCCTTCGATGGATCGCAGGTGCCGAATCGCCTTGCCGTCCGGCGGCAGATCGTACAGGTGCGGCAGGCGCGATACCGCAAGGCCGTCGCGTCCGGCAAGTCCTTCGTAAAGCTGGCGCAGCAGCTTCTGCTGCTGGGAACCGTCGTGACGGTCGCGGCACAAGGCGACGTGGAGTCTTCTGGTCATGGTTTCTCTCCGAAACAGTAAACAACGCCGTCGTCCGTTCCAATCACCAGGCGTCCCGCGGCCACCGCAGGCGCAGCCGTAATGCTTCCACCGGCCTCGAACTGCCACTGCTGCCGGCCGGTGGACGAATCGAGTGCGTACAGGCGGCCGTTGCCGGCGCCGACAAACACGCGTTGCCCAACGACCACCGGCGAACTGTCGACACGCGCGCCTGCGGGAAAGGACCATCGTTCTTCCCCCGACTGCAAATCGAAGGCATGGACCATTCTATCGCGCGAGCCGACGAACACCAGCCCTTGCGCCACGGCCGCCGAGCCGCGGTAGGCCCCGGCCCGCTGCGGGTTGACGTATTTCCAGCGCGTCTCGCCGGCCCGCCAGTCGATGCCGAAGAACGCGCCGCTTTCGGTGCCCACGAAGAGCATGTCGCCGGAGGCCGCCGGGGTCGCGCCGGTGGGCCCGTCCAGTTCCACGCTCCGCACCTGCTTGCCCTGCTGAAGGTCGATCACGTGCAGTTGCCCGTCGCAGCCGGCGACGAAAGTGAAGTCTTCCACGATGGTAGGCGAGCAGCGAATCTGGTCGGAACTGTCGTACTTCCAGACCAGTTCGCCGGACTCGGCCTGCAGGCAGTATAGGTGCCCGTCCTGCGAGCCGAACAGAACCCGGTCCCGGTGGAAGTTGGGCGCCGAGTTGATCTCGGCCCCGGAAGTGAATCGCCAAAGCTCCTCGCCGGTCTTGCCGTCGAGGCAGTAGAACACGCCGTCGCTGTCGCCGACGTACACCTTGCCTTCCCGCACGGCCGCCGCGGCCGTAAAACCCAGTTCCGTGGGGAAGGCCCACAGTTTGCGGCCGTCGTCGAGGCTCAGCGCGAAGAAATTGCCGCCCAGGGAGCCGACGTACACCGTACCGCCGTGAATAACGGCCCCGGCCTCAAACCCGCCCTTCTCGTCGGCAAACGTCCAGAGCACGTCGAGCCGCTCCGGCAGCGATGCGCCGGACACTCCCCTGCCCTGCCCGCCGCCGCGGAAAAGCGGCCAATGCTCGGCCGGCGCCGGCGGTCCGGTCTCCGGGGTTGTATCTTTTTCGCCGGTTGGCGGGGCGGAGTCTTTCGAGCGGCCGGGATCGGTGCCGGGCGCCTGTGTATCGGCAGGCGGCGACTCGGCAGGCGGCTTGGGCGGGTCAGTCGTCGGGGCCGGTTTCGGAGTCGCCGTAGAGGCATCTCCTGCGAAGCAGTACAACTGCGATGCGGTGCGAACGATCAAGTCGCCATCGGCAATGGCCGGCGTGGCCAGGCAGGTTTCGTTCAGTTGGATCTCGGCGAGCAGTTCAAACTGGTCGGCCGCGGCGGTTACGCGCACTACGCCCCGCTCGTCGACGGTGTAGATGCGGCCGTCGGCGGCGACGGGGCTGGCCGTGAACCTGCCGCGCAGTCGCTCGGTCCAAATCCGTTCCCCGTTACCCGCGTTGTAGCATGTGAAATGCCCGACGTCGGTCACGACAAACAGCCGGTTCCGATACACCACGGGCGTCGGGATGTACGGTCCGCCGCGTGCATGTTGCCATACCACGCGCGAGCCGGCCGGGCCGCCGTCGGCGCCGGGCCGGATGGCCATGATGGGCCCGTTCCGCCCGCTGGCGCAGAAGACCAGCCCTCCGCCGGCCAAGGGCGTGGGCGTAACCAATTGCGTGGTGCCCTCGACTCGCCACAATTCGCGGCCGTCGGCCGGGTCGTAGGCCGTCACCGATCGGTCCAGGCTGTCGCCGTTGACGATGATTTCGTAGCGTCCGCTGCCGTGATCGCCCACCTGCACCGGCAGAGGCGTGCTCCAGCAGCCGGTGCTGGACCGCGGGGTGCGCCAGAGTTCCTCGCCGGTGTGTTTGTCGAAGGCGGCCAGGTACGAATCGCGCTCGCTATCGCACAACTGGATGACCATATCGTGGTGGATAACCGGGCTGGCAGCGAGTCCCCATACATGGTCAAGCGGTCCCAGGTCGGCCCGCCAGAGTTCGCGGCCGTCCATGTCGTGGCAGAAGAGGCCGGTAGCGCCGAAGAAGCTGACAACGCGCTGCCCGTCGGTGGCCACGCTGGCCGAGGCATGGCCGTTCTTCGCGTGGGTCCTCCCCTGCCCTGCCCCGACTTCCGTCTGCCACAGCAGCCGGCCGTCGCTCCGGGCAAAGCACAAGACGGCAAGGTTCGACGGCTTCGCGTCGTCCAGCGCCGTCGTCAGGAAGACGCGATCCTGCCAGACCACCGGCGACGAGTTCCCACGGCCCGGCACCGGCACCTTCCAGCGCACGCCCTGCTCCGGACCGAAGACCACCGGCGGACTGCCGCCGGGGGCGACCCCGGACGCGTCCGGCCCTCGCCACGCGGGCCAGCGGTCGAGGGCTTCGCCGGTTTCGCGGGCATCGTGAGCGGCAAGCGGCAGCGGCTTCGCGTCCTCCGTAGCCTGATAGCTTGGGCGGCAGCCGAAAGCCAGGGCGAGTACCAAGAACAAGACAACCGTGGGCCATGCTGCAAGCGAATGCGCCGGCCGAACCATGTGGGTTTGTTGGAGTTCACGCTTCAGCGTGCCGGATCCCGCACCTGCTTGGTCTGCACGCTGAAGCGTGAACACCAGCAAGTCCGGTCGCGAATTCAAGTGGAAGCCCATTCCTGCATCCCGCCAGGGCTTTCTTGCCGGCAAGCAAAGGCACGCGCGCCCCTTTCCGGATCACGGGGAATTGGGAGTGTTGGTGGGGTTCGGCGTCGAACTCAACTGGGACAGAACTTGGAGCAGCCCATTCAGATGCGCCAGCCGCGGCCCGTACCGGTCGATGAACTCGTTGAGCATGAAGTCGCCCTCGATCAACGTGTCGAAGTTGGCGCTGATCTCCTGGGTAATGCCGTCGAGAAACTCCGTTTGCACTTTGCCGAGTGCCTCGGCGGCACGCCGACAACGTCGTGCCAGGTGCGGATTCGCCTGCTTCCATTGACCCAACTCGTTCGCCCGCTGCCGCTGGTTCGCATGAAGCTGTCCGATCAACTCTTCAAGCAACTCGTTCTGCCGATCCTGGGCTGCCAACAAGTCCCGGAGCAACTGCGTCGGATCGTTGCACTCAGCCCGCGAGTGGCTCGCCGGGCGCGGGTAGGCCCCGTGGGAAACGTCGATCTGGCTGAACATGGACGGGCGTGAAGGTGTCGGGTCGTGCGCCATCAGCAGTGCTCCTTTCGTTCCTTTCAGTATAAACACACCCTGCCCCGGTTGTCGAGAGTCCGGCTGCAATTGGCGAAAGAAAGCGTCAGGAGACGCCGGAAACTGGTGGAAGTTCCCTCTCTGGAGTGGGTTCGCGGGCAATTCGGCACGCACAGCCTAAAGTCGCCCTCCTGCGTAACCCGATGCACCACGAGGTCCCACCGGCCACCGGACACGGCTATCGAGAAGACTCGCAAAATACCGCGACTGGGAAGCCTGGGGGGTTCGGAGTGATTCGTGAGTCCGCGCTTTCATTCGATACTGCGGTCTTCCCAAGAAGCCTTGTTCTCTTCGGTGGGTGGGATTGGGGTGACCGTCCACGGGGCGGCGCAGGCGGTTTTCTCAACTCCATGCGAAGGGGACAGTCCCCCAGTGAACGGTTACGGACGGGGAATGGACCAATGACGTGAACACCCCGGCTCTCGCACCCTGAAACGCACACACCAACGACTCCCGGGCAAGAACAGACAAACATGCGGCAAGCTGCTTCCAATTCGACCAGTATCTTGGGCTTCCTCACCGTGGTTGAACACCCTGAGCAGGGGCTCTTCGGTGGGTATTTGCTACTGAACCATACGGGCAGGCCGCTGGAGTTTCACTGTACGGCGCCCATTCGCCCGAACCGGGCCCAGCGGATCCTGTACGGCCCGTCGCTCGGACCGTTTCTGTACGGGGAGCAAATAGGGGCAACCCTGGTGCGGCACGCAAAGGCGGCGCCTCTTGCCGTATTGACCGACTGCGAGTTTGCCCTGGCAGTACGCGAGCACATCGAGCCGCCGGTGGCCCTGGTGCTCCCGCCCGATTCCGGTTCCGTGCAGACGCCGGAGTCCGACGAAACCCCGGCACACTCCATCCGTTTTGACGGCGCCCACGCCGGTGCCGACGCCCTCCGTCCGCACCGGACGGCCGACGGCGAGTTGATCCTCTTCGAGGTCGGCCCGCACCAACTCGCCGTACCGCGCCAGTGCGAAGCCGACCGTAACGCCTTGGCCGACCGGCTGGCGCAATTGCCTGCGGCATTGGACCTTGCGGAGCCCTTCGGACGGATTCACGAAGCAATTGCCGAGGCGCGAAAGGCTGCGCGATGAGTTCCGTCTCCCGCAAGCCGATGCCGGGCGTTCAACCGGCAGGCCCCCGGCCCGGCCCCGGTGTGGCAGATCGACCGGGCGCGCGGGAGGCCGTCCGGCCGAGCGTGTACTCGTGGCATCCGCCCGGCACGCCTGCTGTTCGGAGCCTCGCACTCGGCGCGTCCCCCCCTGCCCCGTTGGACAACGGTGCTCTCGACGCCTTTCGAGATGCAATCGAGCCGGCAGCCGCCGTTGCCGTGACGAGTCAATCGCTCCAATGGGCCGAACCCAGGGCCGTGGCCATACGCATCACGAGGCCCGAGGTGAGGATCCGGAGTTTCTCCTTCGAGCCGCCGGGAAGTCCCAACGTTGAGGTTGCCGCGCAGCATCGGGACGCCGCGGCAGGGCCGCCTGCCGGCGAGCCCGGGTTTTCGGGCCGGCTGCCAACGGGCGGTGGCACGCGTATCCGCCCGCCGCGCGACATCGTCAAACTTGAAGATCGCCTGCAGTATCTGCTCCAGCCGCCGCTGGAAAGCCTGCTTGCCGAGCGGGCGCTGCGGTTCCCGTTTCACCCGTTCCCCTATCAGTTTGAAGGGGTCGCCTTCCTCTACCCGCGCCATGCCGCGATCCTGGCCGACGAAATGGGGCTGGGCAAGACCATGCAGGCGATTACGGCCATCCGGCTGCTGCTGCGGTGCGGCGAGGTGCGCACGGTGCTGCTGATTTGCCCGAAGCCGCTGGTTTCCAACTGGCAGCGGGAGTTCGCCTTGTGGGCGCCGGAGGTCACGGTCATGGCCATCGAGGGCGACCGCGCCAGGCGCGCCTGGCAATGGCAACTGCCCGACGTGCCCGTGCGCATCGCCAACTACGAACTGCTGTGCCGCGACCGCGACCTGCTCGAAGCGGGTGGCAACGGAATCGTGCCGGACGCTTCCGCCGGCCCCGGCCAGTTCGACCTCGTCTTGCTGGACGAGGCACAGCGGGTGAAGAACCGATCGGGCGCGACCAGCCAGGTGGCGCGGACCATCCCGCGGCGGCGAAGCTGGGCGCTGACCGGGACGCCGGTCGAGAACAGCGCGGAAGACCTGGTCGGCATTTTCGAGTTCCTCGCACCGGGATTCCTTTCGCCCGACTTGAAGCCGCGGCGCATGGGGCGCACCGTGCGCGACTACGTGCTGCGCCGCACCAAGGACCGCGTCCTCACCGACCTGCCGCCGAAACTGTTCCGCGACGCCGACCTGGAACTCACCCCCGAACAGCGCGAAACCTACCAGCTTGCCGAAGAGGACGGCATCGTGCGGCTGAGCGGTCTTGGCGGCGAATTGACCATCCAGCACGTGTTCGAGTTGATCTTGCGGCTGAAGCAGATCTGCAACTTCGATCCGGCCTCCGGGGCCAGTTCAAAACTGGAACGGCTCGACGCCGACCTGGAGGAAGTGGCCGGCAGCGGGCGGAAGGCCATCGTGTTCAGCCAGTGGGTGGGCACGCTCAAGAGGCTGGCCAAAAGGCTCCGCCGATTCGGACCGCTGGAGTATCATGGGAAAATCCCGCCGAAGCAGCGCGACGTCGTGATCGAGCGTTTCCGCTCCGATCCTTCACGCCACGTGATGCTGATGAGCTACGGTGCGGGCGGCGTGGGGCTGAACCTCCAGTTCGCCGGCTACGTGTTCCTGTTCGACCGCTGGTGGAACCCGGCCGTGGAAGACCAGGCGATCAACCGCGCCCACCGCATCGGCGCCGACGGCCCCGTCACCGTCACCCGCTTCCTCGTGCTCGGCACCATCGAGGAGCGGATCGAGCGCGTTCTCGAAGAAAAGCGCGAGCTGTTCGACACCATCTTCTCCGGCGCCACCGGCAGCCGGAAACTGGGCCTCAGCCAGGACGAGCTGTTCGGGCTATTCGAGCTGCGCATGCCGTAGGGCGGTATTCCCCTGGCGCGGCTGGGCAGTTATACTATACTCGTTGCGGCCTGAAACTGCGCATTTCGGTAGGACGGGCTTCAGCCCTTAGGTTTGCCCACATTTTTTCCTTCCGATGGCCTCAGCGCCATCGAGCATTGCATGGAGTGTCATCCATCCACGCCACAGCACAAGCCACCCAGGA
>JAVEUP010000085.1:0-32781 GCA_034005525.1 Thermoguttaceae bacterium
CAGAAACTACTTAACGAGCATGCGTATCGGCAAAGTCATTGGAACCGTGACGCTCAACGTCTGGCACCCGGACCTCAACGGGGCGAGCTTCAAGCTGGCCGTGCCGCAGTCGTGGGATAACGTTGCGGGGCAGTCGGACGCCTGGCCGGAGGAAGTCGTGGTGTTCGACGAACTGGGCGCCGGAGCCGGAAGCACTATTGCGATGAGCGAGGGACGCGAGGCGGCCATGCCTTTCTACCCGGACGAACCGCCGATCGACGCCTACAACGCCGCCATCCTCGACACCCTCACCTACAAACCCATTCCACCACCGAAGTAATTACTAGCGGGACAGCACCATGCCGACCCTGTTCGAGATCAAGAAAGAAATCTGTGCGATCGGCGATCGCATCTACAAGAAAGGTTTCGCGGCGGCCAACGACGGCAACATCAGCTATCGGTTGGGGCCGAACGAAATCGTCTGCACGCCCACCGGGATCAGCAAGGGCTTTATGAAGCCGGAAGACCTTTGCACGGTGGACGGGCAGGGCAACCAGACTTCCGGCCGGCGCAAGGCCACCAGCGAGATCAAGCTGCACATTGCCATCATGAAGGCCCGGCCGGAGGTGAAGTCGGTCGTGCATTGCCATCCGCCTCATGCCACGGCGTTCGGCATCGCCCGCGAACCTGTCCCCATGTGCGTGCTGCCCGAGGTCGAGATTCTCCTGGGCGAAGTACCCATTGCCCGGTACGACACGCCCGGCAGCCAGGATTTTGCCGATACGATCCTGCCGTTCGTCACGAAGTCGAACGTCGTGATCCTGGCGAACCACGGCACGGTGAGTTGGGGCGAAACGGTCGAGAGGGCCTACTGGTGGACCGAGGTGCTCGACGCCTACTGCCGCATGCTCATGCTCGCCCGCGGGCTGGGCCGTATCAGCTACTTCACGGAGCCGGAGGCGAAGGCGCTGCTGGACCTGAAGGCCCAATGGGGCCTG
The DNA here is from genome assembly GCA_034005525.1 of Thermoguttaceae bacterium. Lineage (GTDB taxonomy): Bacteria > Planctomycetota > Planctomycetia > Pirellulales > Thermoguttaceae > PWXP01. The sequence continues at coordinate 978 of JAVEUP010000085.1, forward strand.
AAGGACCCGCGGCAGGAATTGCAGAACTGCGACATTTGCGCCAACGACGTGTTCCGCCAGAGTTGGAAAGACACCGGCGTCCAGCAATGCGCCTTCCAGCCGCCCTCGTACGCACAGCCGAGCGGCGCCGGGAACCCCGGCGGGAACGGCTCGACCGCGAACCCGAGCGGCCCGGACGTGGAACAGCTCGTGCAGATGATCACGGATCGGGTGATGCAGCAGTTGCAGAGGTAGACGCTTCCGCGCGAAGGTTGCGAAGACCGGGCCGTGTCGTTACCACAGGTTGCGTCATCGAGGCGGCGAGAACGCTGCCTTGATGCCGTTCTCGCAACCTTGCTGTCGATGGGGCGGGTCCGGCGTCGCCTCGTCCCATCAGTTAGGCTGCCGGCTCATCGAGTCGTGTTTGCCAGGGTCGGAAATCTCTGAATCCGGCGGAGGGGATATGTCGCCGCGCAGCGCTTGTTGCACTGCCGCTTCGGCCTCCTGGGCGTCTCGGGCCGAACTGCCGAAGGGAGCTTTATCGGTCAAGTGCCAAGCGGCAATCTGGGCCACTTGCTGACGGATCTGGCCCCGGGCCAGCATACGACAGATGTGATGGACCGCAACTTCGCGGGTGAAGCTCTCGATGGGCAGCAACTCATAGGCCAAATCCGCGTTCGGTACGCCCTTGCTCTTCTCCAGGCAGACCGCGGGCAACTCGAACTTAAGCGTGGCTTCAGGGGGCAAGTGCAGGCGTAGACCGCCGAGTGCCGGCGGCAACTGTTTCGCTACCGGTGTCCTCGATTTGCCCTGTCCCATGTCCTGGCCCCTCGTAACCTGAGCGGGCAACCCGGGCTGGCCCTGGAAGACCTGCCCTCTCGGCACCCAAAGGTTCGGCCCATAACGGACATAGTTCTCCGGGTCAGGAGGCCGGGTCTTGCGCGGTGCCAGAGGTGCGGCCGGCGCCACGCCCGGCCTCGGCGGCGCGGCCCGCGGCGCCGGTTGGCCATGCTCCGGAATCCCTGGTACCTGCTCGCCGCCGGCCAGGTCGAAGGGAAACCCGCTGCCAAGGGTTTGGGTGCGGGAGTCTTTGCTTGCCGGCGACCCGACGAACACCTCGGGCAGCAACAGGTCCAGGGGCCGCGGGGTCAGGTTGGCCAAATACACCGTACACCGGCTGGTCCCGAGGGCCACCAGCCTGGCCTCGACCTGTCGTTGGTCCATTGCGGCGAAGAGATCGGCCGGCTCCTGATTGGCTTGGCCCTCCTGCTGCGGAACACCGCCCTTGCGCGGCGTCCCCCGGCTGCTCGGCCGCTGCTCGGCCCCCGCCACAATCCCCGACATCAAGCCCACAACCACTACTATACGCAGTGGACACCCCCACCCGCCCCGTGCGCGCTTTGCCATGATCGCACCCTTCCGCTTACTGGATTTTCCATCTTGCCAACAGGATGGCGGCTGTTCCCCACCAATGGTCATGATATTGCCTCTCGGCGAAGAGGTCAACGAGCCGCGTCTTGGCCGGGCCTCGTTGTGATGGAGCCAGGCACAGTACTCGGCCGGTTAACCCCAGATCGGTCCGAAGGACCGGCAAGTGGTCGCTTGCCATAACACATGCGTCCCAAGACGCAGGTCACGTGGTCGGGGGGGTATTGCCGGCGTGACCCAAGTGGGGTACAAATACACGTGAAACCTCTTTGCATCCAGGAAGAAGAAGATGAAAGTCAGTATTATCGGCGGCGGTGGATTGGTCGGCTCGTGTGCAGGCTTTGCCCTGCAGGCGGGCGGCTTGGTACGCGAAATCGCCATGCTCGACGTGAATCGGGAAGCGGCCGAGGGGCAGGCGCTCGACCTGCTGCACGGCGCGACGGTATCGGCCGACCAGGTGATCCACGCCGGCGGCTACGAGAAGGTGGCCACAAGCGATTGCGTGTGCATCACCGCCGGGCTGCGCCGCAAACCCGACGAAAGCCGGCTCGACCTGATCAACCGCAACGTGGACCTGTTCCTGAACATCCTCGGCGAGGTAACGCAGGCGGGGCTGAAGAAGGACGCCACGGTGCTGGTCGTCTCGAACCCGGTCGATATTCTCACCTACCTGGCCGTTCAGCGGCTCGACCTGCCGGCAACGCAGGTGCTTGGCCTGGGAACGCTGCTGGACACCATCCGCTTCCGCAGCCTGATTGCCGATTACCTAAAAGCCCCGGCCACGCAAGTATCGGCTTTGATCCTCGGCGAGCACGGCGACAGCATGGTGCCCGTTTGGTCCAGCGCGACCGTGGGCGGCCTGCCGCTGGAGAAATACCCCGGATGGAGCCCGCACGCGGCAGCCGAATTGTTCACTCGCACCAAGGGCTCCGGCGCCGAGGTGATCAAAAGGAAGGGCGGCGCGGGTTTCGCCGTGGGGTTGGCCATTGCCGAAGTGATCCATGCCATGGTGCTCGACAGCCGGCGCGTACTGCCCGTTTCGACCCTCCAGAGCGGCTGCTACAACCTTTCTGACGTTGCGATCTCCGTACCCACGGAGGTCGGCCGCCTCGGGGCTGCCGCGCGGCACGAGGTCGAACTGTGGCCAAAGGAAGTCCAAGCCCTCAAGAACAGCGCCAACGTCCTACGGCAGACGCTTGATACCGTCCTCGCAGGGCGGTAGTCGCGGTCATGGCTCGTCGTCCTGCAGAATCGTTGAGTTCGTTCCGGAAGGCACGGCCGAAAGATAGCCCCTCAGGGGTATGGCCCTATGCCCTTGATGGCCGCCTTTCCCGTCACCATCAGTGAAGAACCATCCTCGGGCTCCTCCGTTTTCAGATGCAAAATGGCCTGACGCGTGAATGAAGTAGGGATGCTGAGACATCCGGAACCACCCACTCTACGTCTTTTCGCATCCGTTCTCGGGGTAGCGGCGAGGACAGTTCTTCCCACCGGAACCAAGCGAACGCCTTCCTGGCCGATTGCACAGATTCGGGCGGCGCGATAAGCTATAGCAAGTGTTGTCCCACCTAAACTGGAAACGTCGAAGGAGAATACATCCATGGTAAGAACGACTCGTCGTAACTTCCTGAAAGTTACTGCGTCTACCGGTGTCGGCTTTTGGATAGCCGGCGGCAGCCGCAAAGCCTTTAGCCGGTCGGCGAACGAGCGGCCCAATGTGGTGTGCATCGGGGTCGGCGGCAAAGGCGGCAGCGACTCCAACAATGCGGCCCAATTCGGTAACGTCATCGCCATTTGCGACGTCGACCGGGGCACGCTGGAGAACAAGGGAGGTGCAAAAGGTTTCGAGAACGCTGAGAAGTTCGTCGACTACCGCGAGATGCTCGAAAAGCATGGCAAGAACGCCGAGATCGCGACCATCAGCACGCCGGACCACATGCATGCAGTTCAAACACTCGATGCGATGCGGCGGGGCATCAGTTGCTACACGCAGAAACCGCTCACCCGCACGATCTACGAAGCACGGCTGTTGGCCAAGGTCGCCCAGGAAACCGGAGTCTGCACACAGATGGGCAACCAGGGTACCGCCCTGGATTCGTCGCGCGAAGCCATTGCACAACTTCAGTCCGGCGTGCTCGGCGACTTGAAAGAGGTCTATGCCTGGTCGAATCGTCCGGTTTGGGCGCAAGGTCCCGGCCGCCGCATGACGATGGAGAAGTTCGCCGCGCAGGCGAAGCAAGAGAATCCCGACCAGGCCGATGCCCTGGTAGCGGCAAAGAAGGTGGAGATCGAGCGGGCTTTGGAGCGGCTCGACTGGAAGAATTGGCTGGGCATCGCTCCCTATCGGGAATACTGGCCGGGCTTGTACCACAGCTTCCAGTGGCGCGGCTGGTGGGATTTCGGCAGCGGCGCATTGGGCGACATGGCCTGCCACCAGCTGACCGTACCGTTCGTTGCGTGCGGTCTGCGCGATCCAATTTCGGTAGTCGCGAAGACGACCGGTCACGATTTCGACAGCTTCCCGGCCAGTTCGGTAATCAAGTTCGAGTATGCCGAGACTTCGGAACGCCCGGCAATCACGTTCTGGTGGTACGACCGTCGCGGCAACAGGCCGCCGGACGAAGTTTTCAGCAAATGGGGCATTAGCGACGTATCGGCTAGCGGCGTGCTTGTGGTCGGCTCAAAAGGCGCCTTCTACAGCAGCGATGATTACTGCGGGCGCTACGAACTGAAGGGCGTCGAGAAGGTTTCGGTCGACTACGAGAAAGCCGAGAACAAGGGCAGCAACGACCTCAACAACATGTACGAGTTGTTCCGCGCGTTGGCCGCCGGCGATCCGAAGATCTGCCACTCGAATTTCGCTGACCGGGCCGGCCCGCTCACCGAGACGATCCTATTGGGCAACCTGGCCGTCTGGGCAGCTTCCAAGGGTGGCGCGGAAGGCAGCTTGGGCGATTGGGGCGAGACGGTGCAGTGGGATGCCAAGAACCTGAAGGTGACCAACCTGGCCTCGCTTGCCACCCCCGGCGTCGCCGACCTGGTCAAGCCAAAGGTTCCCGAAGGCTATCGGCTGGACTAGACCGGAATTCGGTTCCGCGATGTTATTGTCTTCACAAGTGGCCGCGGGGGCGCCCCAATCGTCCCTGCGGCCACCTTGTGAATGTGGATGACAATCGATAACGATATGACACAGGCGCCAAGCTTGTACGAAACGAGAACATGGGCGGTTGGGGCCCTCATCAATCAGGGAAGACAATGAGCATTTCAATGATGGCGCGTCTTGCGATCGTGCTTTGTATGGCCGGTTTGCTTTGTGTGTCGGGCTGTACCGGTCCGGCGAGCGACCCGCAGCGAGTGGAACCACGCGAGCCGGCCGTGGACGAGATCGCTGTGCCGCCAGAGCCCGACAGCGTGACGCCGGGCGAGCCTGACGACGCAATGCCGCCAGAGCCGGATCCTACCTCGGCGGCGGACGAGGGAGATGTGAAAGCTGTCAAGGCGTTGCTTGACGGGCTCGGCGCCAATGCCCAGTACGCGGTAGGGCCCGACGGCCTGCTCACGGAAATCGTCATTCGGGACGGCTCGACCCTGTCCGCCGACGACATCGCCCTGTTCAGCACGCTCGGCGAGCTGGAGAGCTTGCAGATATTCAACTTCCGTGACCTGAACGACGAAATGGCCGCCAGTCTGTCGGGGCTTGAGAACCTGACCAGGCTGGCAATCACGAATTCGGTGATCACGGATGCAACTGTGGAAATGATCACCCGATCATTTCCGGATCTGAAGGATCTCGATCTGTCGTCCAACACGCTCCTGACCAACGGCGCGGTACGGGCGATTGCGGAATTGGGCGGCCTGGAACGTCTGACCCTCGTGCAGAACGGTTTCAGTGACCTGGGGACGAGCCACCTGGCCAAGTTGCAGAACCTGCGGGCATTGGATCTGCGCGGCAATATGGAAGCCGGAAATATGACGATGCAGTTCGTCGGCCAGTTGCCGAAACTAACCGCGTTGCGGCATCGCAGCACAACGGTCGACGATTTTGGCATGGAATCCTTAGCGCAGAGCAAGACATTGGACTCCCTGCTCATCCAGGATTTCATGATTACCAGCCAGGCCGGACAACATATCGCCCAACTGGGCAACCTGACGCAACTGGAGATATTCCGCTGCCAGGGTTTCGGGTCCGACGGGGTGCTGGCGCTGGCCGGCATGAAGCTCGGGCGGCTGACCCTGCGCGATCTGCCGATGGTCGACGACATGGCCATGGCCGTGTTTGCCGATCTGCCGCAACTCCGCCGGCTGTATCTGCACGAACTGGCGTCGGTCGGCGATAGCGGACTGGAGAACCTGTCGAAGCTTCAGTCGCTTGAATTGCTCGACATCTGGGAGTTGCCCCAAATGACCGACGCAACGGTCGAGGTGATCGCAGGTTTGCCAAATCTGAAACAGTTGTCGATCAGGACGACCGGCGTCACCGATGCCGCGATTGACAAGCTGTTGGAAATGCAGAACCTGGAATCATTGACTTTCAAGGAAAACGGCAATGTCACGGCCGAGGGCCTGAAGAAGCTGTCCGGCGCGAAATTCCGCACGCTCGACACCGGTCAGCCCGTCAACCAGTAACCGGCGCGCCCGGCCCATTTCCGATTCCTCATTCCGCATACCGCCAGATTGCCATGTTCCCGAGCTTCGACGTACTCGGATTCGGCGCCGTCGCGGTCGATGATTTACTGTACGTCGATGTCTATCCTTCAGCAGAAAGCAAGGTGCGGGTTCACAGGCAGGAGCGGCAATGCGGCGGTCTGACCGGCACGGCCCTGGTTGCCGCGGCGCGACTGGGCGCCCGCTGTGCTTACGCCGGACTTCTGGGTGACGATGACCTGTCGTGTTTCGTTGCCAGTGCACTCGATCGTGAAGGCGTCGATCTGGCCCATGCAGTCCGGCGTCCCGGCGCCCGGCCGGCGCACTCGACCATCATCGTCGGTTGCGCCCACCCGACACGGACCGTCTTCTGCTGCGCGGCTGGAGATTTGGGCCCCGATGAGATACTGCCGGAAGCCGGTCTGATTCGCGCGGCGAAGACGGTGCACATTGACCACCATGGCATGGAAGGGAGCCTGCGGATATGCAGAATGGCGCGCGAGGCCGGCGTTGGCATCGTCGCCGACCTGGAACGCGACTGCGGCGGCCTCTTTCGCGACGTACTGGCCCTGGTCGACCACCTCATCGTGCCACGCCGATTTGCCGAGGAACTGACCGGTTTCCCAGAGCCCCAAGAGGCTGCCAAACGGCTGTGGCACTCCTCGCGGCAGGCAGTCGTCGTCACCTGCGGCGGTGCGGGATGTTGGTATATTGGAGGCGGGTTGGAGGGAGCACGGCACCTGCCGGCATTCGCCGTCGACGCGGTCGATACGACCGGCTGCGGCGACGTGTTTCACGGCGCGTATGCGGCCATGCTGGCCCGCGGGCTGCCGCTGGATGCCCGCATTCGGGCTGCGTCTGCCGCTGCCGCCATGAAGGCACGGCACCGGGGCGGGCAAGCCGGGTGTCCCACACGGGAGCAACTTGATGCGTTCCTGGAGCAATAAGCGACTGCCATGCTGTTTCGAATAGCGTACCGAATGGCCACCGAGGTCTCGCCACGGTGCCTGTTGAAGGCGGCCCATTTATGGGTTTGGAAAGGTGTGCGCGCGGTGCGGGCCTATCGGAAACGCACGCGGCGGGGGGAGCTTTTTCCGCCCTTTCTGTTCCTCGCCCTCACCCATGCCTGCAACCTCCGCTGCAACGGATGCTGGATCCAAACCCGCGAAACGCCAAAGCAGCTTCCGCTCGACGACGTCCACCGCCTGATCGAGGCGGGCAAACGGCAGAAGGCCTATTTCTACACCCTGCTGGGCGGCGAGCCCATGATCTACCCCCAGCTTTGGGATATCGTGCAGGCGCATCCCGAGTGCTACTTCCAGGTCATCACCAACGGCATGTTCTTCGACGCGGCCAACGTCGATCGGATTCGCCGCTTCGGAAACGTCACTCCATTGGTCAGTATCGACGGTTTTGCCACCGAGAACGACGCTCGCCGCGGGCAGGGTACGTTCGAGGCGGCCGTTGAGGGGATCGAACGGCTGCAGAAGGCGAAGGTGCTGTTCGGTGTGGCCACCACGGTAACCGGGCGCAACCTGGACGAAGTGACCGCAGACGATTACGTCCGGTACTTCATCGACCGCGGGGCAATGTACCTGTGGTACTACGTGTTTCGGCCGATGGGTCCGGACCCGTCGCCCGAGTTCTGCGTGGACCGCGACAAGATGCTCTGTTTTCGCCGCCGGCTGCTTGAGCTTCGGCGCCGGCACCCGATCATCCTCATCGACACGTACTGGAACGCGGCCGGCGAGGCCGTGTGCCCGGCGGCGCTCGGGCTGGGCTTCCACATCGGCCCCGGCGGCAGTATTGAACCGTGCCCGCCGCTGAGCTTCGCGTGCGAGACCCTTGGCGATAACGAGGGCGACCTGTTCCGCACAATCAACGAGAGCCATTTTTTGCGCGGCTTTCAGCAGTTCGTTACCGAGCGTACTCGCGGTTGCGTGATTCTGGAGTGTCCGGACGAATTGGCCCGCTTCCTCCGCGAAAGCGGCGCGTCGGACTGCAGCGGCCGCGACGCCCTTGCCGAGATTTCCGCATCCCAGCCGCGCAGCAGTCACCACCTGCCCGGCGAGGAGATTCCCGAGGATTATTGGCTCTACCGCTTTCTGAAGCGACAGTTATTCTTCGGGATGAGCGGATACGGATAGCACGCAGCGTGCACAGTGGGTGGCTCCGGCTGTCTCGGCAGCCCGACGTCACCCGCACGACAACCTGCGGGGCAGGCTTCTCAGCCTGCCAACGGACACGGCGGACTCGAACACCATCCCCCTGATTCACGGCGGCAGCCGGCTGTTGCACACCCCAAACCCCATGTTTTCAAGTGAGAGAATACGATGCTTGCGAAAGACATTAAGCGTGGCGCAATCGTCAATTACAGCGGTGCGCCCTGTATCATCGAGTCGGTCTCGGTCCAAAGCCCCTCAGCCCGGGGGGCGGCGACGTTCTACAAGTACCGCGCCCGCAACCTGATTACGAAGCAAAAGGTCGACATTACCCTGCGCGGCGGCGAGGGGCTGGACGAGGCCGACTTCCGCCGCCGGCCTGTCAAGTACCTCTATTCCGACGCCACCGACATGGTGTTCATGGACCAGGAGAACTACGAGCAGTATTCCCTGCCCAAGGACGACCTCGAAAACGAGAGCAACTACATTACCGAAGAACTCGATGCCCTCCAGGCCCTGATCTACAACGACCAATGCGTGGGCGTGCAATTGCCGGTAGCAGTTGAGCTGAAGGTCGTTCAGTGCGACCCGAGCGTCAAGGGCGACTCGGCCACCGGCCGCACCAAGCCAGCCACCCTCGAAACGGGGCTGGTTGTCCAAGTGCCCGAATACCTCAAGGAGGGCGAGGTCGTTAAGGTCGATACCCGGAGTGGTGAGTACCTGTCACGAGCGTAGCCTCGTTGCTGTAACGTACTGCGACGGTTCCCGCACACGTTCAGTCGCGGGAGCCTCCGGTGAAGATCATCACGTAGTACAGCAATGTCATCAGCGCCTGGAGCGTGGCAGCCACGTAGGTCCATGCGGCCGCGCTGAGAACCTTGTCCACGTAGACCAACTCTTGTGAGTTCACGACCCCCAGGGCAACAAGCTGTTGCTTCGCCTGGCTGGACGCATTGAACTCGACGGGCAAATTGACGAGTTGGAAAAACACAACGCAACCGAACAGTCCAATGCCCAAGAAGACCAGCGGAGCAAACTGAAAGATCATGCCCAGGATGAGCAGCAGGAAGCTCGCGCCGCTGCCAAAACTCGCCGCCGGCACGGCCGCGTTCCGGACGACCAGCGGTATGTATTGGCGAGCGTCCTGCAAGGCGTGCCCTGCCTCGTGCGCGGCAATGCCGACGGCGGCCAGTGATCGGCTGCCGTAGACTTCCGGGCTCAACCGCAAGACCTTGTGACGCGGGTCGTAGTGGTCGCTCAGGTGCCCCGGCACTTGCTCGATGGCCACATCGTGGAGACCGGCCGAGTCGAGTATGTGGCGGGCAACCGCAGCGCCGCTCAGCGGTGCCGCGATACGCTGAGCCTGGGCATACGTGGCCTTCACGCGCATCTGGGCCCAAAGCCCGAGAATCAATGCCGGAGCAATGAACAGCAAATATGTAAACATAGTCCTCTCTTTTCTCAATAATCCCACTATCCCCTGCACGTGCAGCGGGAGAAGCCGCCCGCGCGGCTATCCCGTGAACGGTGCCCCTGCCCCAATTGTACGCATCGGGCAAGCCTTCGGGAACCGGGGTTAACTCTCCACACTGCCCATATGCTCGCCGTCGCAAGTTGTCCGAAAGAAGTCCAACTCCGCATGTGCCTGCTCCAGCGGCGCTGATGGCGCCTGCCTTCAGGGCTTTCGCCGGACACCTAGACCGGCCCGCCGTGCCGGGGCGTCCAGGCGAGTTTGGGCCAGCCTGCGTCGGGGAGTTTCTGGGAGGAGCAGTTGAGCACGACGAGGGTTTCGTCGTCTAAGCCGAAGGCGAGCTTGCCGGGACCGACCAGCATGCCGGCGGAACGAACCGGGGCGTGGACCTTCGCCTTCCACTTCGGCGCGCCGGACAGATCGACGGCGTGGATCAGGCCGGCGTTGTCGCCGAAGTAAATGATGCCGTCGTCGCCGATAACGGGCGTCGATTCGACCGAGTCGTCGGCGTCCACCTGCCAGCGGATCTTGTGGCTGTTGCCGTCGATCGAAAGCAGCTTGCCGCGCGACGGCTGGCCGCGCTGCGATTGAGCAATGCCCACGTACACGTGGCCGCGGGCGTCGAGCACGGGCGAGCCGAGCATTTGGCCCGGCATGGCGGTCTTCCATGCGGTCGCACCGCCGGGCGTGAAGCCGTACAGGTTGTCGTCGCGGCCGGCGACGATAATCGTCCCGTCCTCGGCCAGGGCCAACGCCGAGTTGATGAACCAACCTGCGTGGCCCTGATCGAGGGCGTGATCGAATCGGTTGCGGCCTCGCTGGTCGCCCAATTCGATGGCGAACACGTAGCCCTCCTCCGAGCCGATATACAGCACGCCGCGATGGATGATCCCCGTCGAATTGAGCTTCTGCCGGGAGCGGAGGTACGGCCGCGCTTTGTCGCAGCGCCCGTCCTCGCCAACCCGGAGCAGCCCGCCGTCCAGCGAACTGATGTACGTATTGCCCACGGCGTCGACCAGCGGCGCGGCGTAGCCGAGCGGTTCGCCCACGTGCACCGGCGGCCAAAGCTGCTTGCCGTCGTCGGGAAGGACCGCGTGCAGGAAGCCGTCGGCCGCGTGTAGCCGGAGCGAGCCGTCTGCGGCGACCAGAATGGGCCCGGGCACGCGGGCGCCGGTCACATACTCCCATTCCATCACGGGTTTCCCGCCGGCAGGCGCAGGCGACGATCCCTCAGCTTCAGCGTCGGACGGCTTCAGGGCCAGAAGCCGATCCTGGAAGTGCAAGAAGATGCGTCCCGACGCGTCGACCGCCGGCGGTGCCCGCAGCGGAACACCGGCTTCCAACGGAGGTTCGTCAGGATACGCCCAGGCGAACTGTTCCGGCCGGACGGGTTTTGGGCGCGGCTTGGGCGGAACCGGCACCGGCTCGGGGCGTTTCTCGACCTTCGGGGCAGGCTTCGGCGGCGCTGCCCGTTCGGGCTCGGGACGTTTGGCCTGCTCGGGGGCTTTCGGCGGAACAGCGGCCGCAGGCGGCGATGCCGGCTTGCGCGCGGGCCGGCTGGGACGCGGCGTTTCCGGCCGCGGCTCCGTACGAGGTTTCGATCCGGGCGATTCAGACGGCCCCTTCGGCCGCTGCGAGCCGGAGGGCGGCGCCGCCGGCGGCTGTTTCGCCACCGGGCCATGCGTTGGCGCCGGGCCTCGCTCAGCTTGTGGCCGCTCCTGCGGTGCACCGGGGCGCGAAGGCGTCTGGCCGGATAAAGCAGGTTGTTGCGGCGGTTGAGGAGCGGCCGTAGGAGGCGGCTGCTTTGAAGATGGGAACGGCTGGTGCGGCGGTGGATCAGTACGCGGCGGTTCGGGCGACTTCGGTGCGTGCCCTTGCGCTTGCCCGAACGGGAAGCCGCCAGGCGTTGGCGGGGATCCTTGCGGTTCCGGGGGTTGAGGCGGTGGACCTTGTGGGGCGGGAGGCTGAGGCGGCGCGCCCCGGGGTGGACCCGGCGCAAATCCAGGGCCGCCACCCGCCGGCGGAACCGGTGTTGCGGGACCCACCTGCGGCTGACTGCCCATCGGAGGCTGACTGCCCATCGGAGGCTGACTGCCCATCGGAGGCTGACTGCCCATCGGAGGCTGACTGCCCACCGGAGGCTGACCGCCCACTGCCGGCTGGCCACCTGGCGGCGGATAGCCCGGAACGGCCTCAGGCCGGCCGTATTGTCCCGGTGCGGCCGGTGGCGGCGGCTGTTGGGGAGCGCCGGGCTGTTTGGCACCGGGTGGTTGCTGTGCGAAACCGGTTTGGCCGGGCACCGGCGGCCGGCCGAACTGGGGCGGTCGAATCCCACCGCCCGGCAGCGCGCCACCCGGCGGGCGAGGCGGACCGGGCGCAGGAGGCAATGACGACGGCTGCTGCGGCGCGGCGGGTTGGCCCTGCGCCGGTGGCGGGTGCCAGCGACCGGCCGGCGGTTGTTGACTTGGGGGCGCCTGATGTCCATAGCCGGGCGCGGCCGGAGGATGACCTTGCTGCTGAGGTCCATATCCCCCGCCGGCTTGCCCTTGACCGGGCGCCCCCAGCGCCGGACCATACTGCTGCGGATAGCCGCCCGGCATCTGCGGCGCGGCGCCAGGTACTTGCGGATAGCCCGGTTGGCCCTGTTGCTGCGGATAGCCCTGCTGCTGTGGATACCCCGGCTGCTGTGGATACCCCGGCTGCTGCGGATACGGTGGTTGTCCGGGTGTTTGTGGATATCCCTGCTGACCCGGCGATTGAGGGTAGCCCTGCTGTCCCGGCGTCTGCGGGTAACCCGGCGGCGCGGGTGGATAGCCGGCGGCGCCCGGCTGCTGCGGATAGGGTCCTTGCGGCGCGCCGGCTGCTGCGGGCCGGAACAGGTTGACGGCTTGGCGCCCGCACTGGGGGCAGTTGAACGGCTGCGTGGGCCGCTGGATCTGGTAACCGCAGTTCGTGCAAACGTAAGTGCGCATAACGTAGCAATTCCTATCGGACGGCCACCGTCGCCTTGGTGTAAACGCGCCCGTTGTCGCGCAGCACGATCCATCCGAGCACTTCGGTAATCTCCACTCCCCGGGCGGCGGCACTGTGCCGCGTCGCGTCGAACCGTTCTCCGGGATCGACCAGTTCAATCCGGTTGCCGATGCCCGCCTCGTCGCACTTCGCCTCCAGCCATCCCGCCAGCGCCTGCTCCATGGGCGCCGCGCCGGGCCGCTGTTTCGGCCGCCAGCGGTAATACGCTTCGCCAACGTCTTTGAGCAACTGTGCCATACGTTCCATGGGCGTCGACTGGAACACGAGCAACTGCCCGGCCAGGGCGCGCGCCCCGTTGTCGCCATGGAGCAGTTCGCCCAGGAGCTGTTCCCGCACCTCGCTTAGCGCAGGTTGCGAGGCAAGTTCCGCGCCGAGCAGTGCCTGCTGCCAATCGCGACTGCCGGTCGGCGTTTCCGCGGGAGCGTCCTCGGCGGGCTGCAAGAGGGTGGCGATTTCGCGCAGGCCGTCGTCCAGCCGCTGCCAAACGTGGCCCAGCGAGCCGTTGAGCGACTGCTGCTGTTGATCGATGCGCAGGGCAAGCTGTCCAAAGCCGTCGGAAAGGGCCTGGTCCGAACCCGCCTGCTTGGCTGCGTGTTCCGCCCAGGCGACGATCGTCGCCTCGATTTGCGCAAGCCGCTGCTCAATGGGTTTCACGGCATCGGCCAGCGGAATGTCGTTCCCTGCAACGGCAGCGGGCGCCGGGACGCCGCCGGCCGGCGCGGCATCGCCCGTGGCGGCGGCGGGTGCTTCGAGGCGCGCCCCGATGGCCTCGATCTTCCCGGCCAGTTGCCGAACGGCATCGCCGGTCCACTCGGCCGACCGCGACTCGCGCATCGCCAGGTAATCGACCACTCTGCGGTTCGTTTCGTCGAGCAGCTTGCCCAGCCGGTCGAGCGTCGCGGCCAGTTCTCCGACCGACTCGGCGTGCTCCGGACCGGCCGGGTCGGAACGCGCTTCGGCCGGAAGCGATTCATCGTCGCCGGGTTTCTTTCCCCATAGGGCCATGATCCATTCCTCACTGGCGCCCCGAGCTTATGAAACGGGGGCAAGTTCGATGTTGTCCAGTCCGCCCGTGTCGAGGTAATAGCGTTCGTCGGCAAGGGTGCGCCAACTGAACAGGACGTTTTCGCCCAGAATGGCGTCCTCGCCGGCGACCACCCCGGTGACCGACTCGACCTCGAGTGTCTCCTCTTCATCCTTGCTGGCATGTTTCCGCTTGATTCGCACCTGCACCTCGGTCGGGCCGATGCGGTCGCCTACTTCGGTCTTCAGCAGGTACACGGGCGTCGCAGGCGTTTCCTCCTCGGCGGCCAGCTTGCGGCCGATGAGCACTCGCTGCGAGCCGGTGGTGAACTCGGTAATCTCCTCGCGTGCCTGGTCCTCGGCGGGCTGGAACAGGATGCGCTCGTTCCGGATGCCGCTGGTGGCGTCGGTCATCACGCCCCAGTAATAGCTGTTCTCGTGCGCCTTGCCCCGCATTTCGAACTTGAACTGTGGCAACATGCCGTGCCTCGCCATGAACTCGATGGCCGCGCCGACGACCACGGGGCTCTTCGGATCGACAATGGCGCCGGGGTTGTGCCCCTTCTCATCCTGGTACGGATACCAGTTGCCGGCGTAATGATGGTGCATGGGCACGATGCGCGACGGCGAAAGCGGCACGTACATGCGCACAAGCTGCTGGATGTAACTGAGCTTCGAGGGCTTGCCGGCCAGCAGCACCACGTCGCACTGGTGATCGACAATCCGCTGGCAGTAATCGAACAGCAATTCGTCGAACACGTCGTACACCACGCCCTCGAACTCGCTCTTGACGAAGTAAAGATCCATCTCCTGCTCGGCATTGTAGTAGCCGGGGCCGCGCAGCTTGTCGAGAACCTGCTGGAGCGACTGGACGACGGCGGGCTCGACGATTTCCGGGTCGGTGTGCGAGATCGGCTCGTCGGCAATTTCGTCGACGGCGTTATCGAGGTAGCGCTGCGCCAACGGGACGAACAACCGGTTCATCCAATTCACCCGCTGGCTGCGTATTTCGCGGTTCCGGGGCACTTCGGGCCCGAACAGCACCTGAACGTCCTCTTCCTCCAGGGCCAGCACTTCGGCGAAGGTAGGCACGATGATCGTTTCGAGCAGGCGTTTGACAAGCTGGTCGCCACCGAGGTAAATGCCGTCCTGGTGCAGCACCTGGCCGCGAATGCGGTCGTCGATCTTCGATTCGAAGTTGTACTTGGCGATCATCAGGTCTGTCGTGCCGCCGCCGATGTCGATGCAGGCGATGCGGATTTCGTTGCGGGCATCGCCGAATTCCTCGTCCTTCTGCGGGCCGCGGCGCGGACTGCCGGGCCGTCCCACGCCCACGCGCCCGCGGCGCCTGCCCGCGGGGGCGGCCGTCATGGGCTCCGGCTCCGCCTCTTGCGGTTCAGGCAGTCCGCGGTCTTGCCGCATGGTGGTGAACCAGAGTCGTGGATCTTGGCCCAGCAGGCGCATTTCGCTCCAGATGTACGTCAGGTGAACCGCGCTGGCCTCGTCGATGCTCAGGTTCAGCTCGGGCTGGACGTGCTGGCTGCGGCCGAGCGTCGCGGCGAAGATGCAAATGGCTTTCTCGGCCTGTGCTCGCAGCCGCTTCTGTTCCTCATCGATCATGCCGCTGGGGAACGTGAGGGTGAGCGTCCGGATTTCGCGCGTCCGGCCCTTGTCGCCGGAGGCGGAGCGGTAGGCGTCGGAGTTCACGTACGTGTACGCCTGGCACAGCAGTTCGTACAGCGCGGCGGTCATCATTGCGCGGGGTGCATGCCGCGGCTTCAGGGGCATCTCCGAAGCGTACTCGTTTTCGCGGGGCGCCCGCTCGGCAAGCAGGAAGTCGCGGTCGTCCTCGTGCATGAAACGCAGCAGAGGTCCGCGAAGGGTCGAGGCGTACACACCCGTCTGGCAGCGGTCCGACGGGTCGGCCATGTGCCAGTTCGCTCCTTCGAGCCAACTGGCATCGTCGGCCCACAGGTACCGCTTGGGCGAACTCAGGCCGGTACGAATATCGCCCTCGGCGCGAATCACCTGGGTGACGTCGTCGGCTTCGCGGCCCACGCGCACCATCGACCGGTCCTCGAACAGCGGCGGAACCACGGTCACTTCCACCTTATTCTGCCGCGACTTCTTCTTTCCTCGCCCGAACCAACCTGCCCGGTTTTCCTCGTCTTCAATCGCGTGATACTCGATCTTGGTTTGCGGAATTGGGGGCAGGTAGGGCGTGTTGCACCAGTGAGTCTTCGACGAGAACCAGCGCGCGCTGGGCGAGGGCACGTACTCGCCTTCGTCGTTCCATGCGTCCAGGTGATAGCGGTTGAGCAACTCGAAGGGCAGCATCTGGGGCGTCTGGCTGATTTCGCCCGCCAGCTCCAGAAGCAGCGCGCCGGTGCGCGAGTTGCCGAAATCGACCACCAGGTGAACGTGCTTCGCGTCGCCGGCGGTTGCCGTGGCCGGGCGGATGACCAGTTCGACCGGCGGCATCCCGCGGAGCGGTTGACCCGTCAGGTCCAGGAGTCCGTCCAGGTAGACCCGGAAGTCCTGCGTGAGCGAACTCGCTTCACAGAAGAACCCGACCTCCGGATCGCCGCACGTGGTATCGACGGCCAGAAAGAGCTTCGTGGCCCCTGCCTGCACCGCCTGCCATTGAATGTAGGGGTAGTCGCGGGGTTTCTCGTTCTCGGCGCCCGATCCGCAGCGGGTGCGCTGCCAGCCGTAGCCGATCTGTCCGGTCTGATACCGGGCGCCTCCCTTCAGCGGAACACAAACCAGTTGGACCCCGGTGTTGGCAAACAGTACGTGCATGGGTGGTTATCGTAAAAGGAGTGTTCTACTTATCGAACGGTTCGAGTAGCTTGATCAGTTCGCTGTTTCCCGGCGGCAGCTTGATGTGCTCGCCGGCGCCGAGGGCCAGGGCGGCGGGCATCCGCGACGCCCATCGCTCGACGAACGAACTCATCAGACCGTAGCTTGCGTAGCGTTTCTGCCGCTCCTCATCTTCCCTTCCATCGGCGCCCTCGGCGTCTGCGGCCCGGATCGCGGCCAGGCTGGGGCCCGGGTTCATCACGAAGTCGTTGAGGATCGTGCGGACGTACTTGCGCCGGGCACGGCGGCGTGCGGCCTCGTCACGAGTCTTCAGATGGACCACCGGCTCGATCCGTTCGATCAGGTCGTCGAAGACGCCCTCCGTCACCAGGTAGTCGCGCAGGTAGCGCGAAAAGGCCCCGATATCGCTCGGTTCGAGCCACGGCCCCCCCTCGCTGTGCGTCTTGATATACTCTTCCCATCGCTTGGGCACTCCGGAGCTGGCCCACTCGTGAAGGAAGTTCCTAAGCTGCCTTGGCAGCGGATCGCCGCGCCGGCGGCTCTGTGTTTCCACGCAATCGGCAACCCCCAACTCATCGCCCTCGGCCACCGCCAGCGACTCCTGGATGGCGTGGACGCGGTAGTACACCATTTCCTCGTTCGCCAGGAGCCAATCGACAATCTTCCTCGCGGCGGCCAGTCGCTTCTCGCGGTCGATGTTCGTGTCGGGGTCGACCCACCAATCGCGAGCGAGTTCGAGCAGCCGGTTCTGCACTTCCTGGACCTGTTTGACAAGCTGCTTCTGCTTCTCCTCGGCCGTGGTCACGCCGCGAATACCGGCGCTGATGAGCGACAGGCCGCCGTCGTCGTCGCGCATCGCCGTGTTCCATCGCTGCTCCGATGATCGCACGTGCGTCTTGACCAGTTCCGATTCGAGGAATGCCTTCTTGGCGCGCTCCCATTTGACCGGGTCGTCCTTCTGACGCTGCTCCTCGTTCGTATCCCAGGTGCCGGGATAGCGGATCGGGTAGCAGTTGGTCAGCGGCTTGCCGCGGCCGCCGAAGTCGTTCATCACCGGCCCGAGCGCGTCGACGATCTGCCCAAGCCGGTTCTCGTACAGGCCCTTGTCGGCATACTCGTCGCGATTGCGAAACTCCTCGTCGATGCCGGTCATGCCCACGAACAGTGCGGGCACCTCGTCGCGCACGCGGCTCGGCCACGACTTCTCACCGTAGCGCGCCCGGCCCCACTTGTCGATGTGGTGCTTCATTTGGCTGGTGACTTCAAGATTTCCGCCGCGCGAGAGCAGCAGCAGGGTCTGAATCTGAAGCTCGTCGGTATAGCGTTCAAACAGGTAGGCCACTTTCCCGCGTTTGATGATCTCCATTTGCTCTTCGAGCGTGTCGGCCGCAGTCCGCTTCCCCTGCTCAGCCCCTTGGCGCCCGGCCCGCATGCCCGGAATGTCCAGGAAGTCCATCTGCTCGATCACACGGCGCCAGTCGTCGTTGAGACGGTGGGGCAGCACGGGCATCGCCAGTTCGAGCATTCCAGCCTGGATGGTTTCGAGTTCCTCGCGGCCGGCGCCGGTTCCGGGCCGGTAGTCGAGCACGAAGTACTTGTCCTTCTCGACCAGGTAAAGATCGGCCCAGTCGACGCGCTGCCACACCTTCGAGTTACGCCGCTCGTGGACCTTCGCCCGCTGCGAGTCGAGCAGGAACCGCACCCCGGCCCAACCAGAGAAGATGGCCGGATCGTGGTCGCCCAGCGTGATGCGTGCCAGGAAGCTTGCAATGCGCTGGAACAGGGCGGTCAGCGAGTCCCAACTGTCCCAGAACAACGCGGCAACCGCGGTAACGTAGCCGTCCTCGCTGAGTGGATACCGAGTCAGGAACCCGTTGAGAATCGCCTCCTTCGCCTGGAACCCGCGGCGGTCTACGTACCGCATGTACGAGAACGCGTCGAGGATGTCCATGCGCCATTTGCGGTTCACCTCGCTGCCGGGGAACTGCCGGTGCAGATCCTGGAACAGTTCCTCCAACTCGCCCTGTTGCCAGGTCCGGTCGGGAGTCTTGCATTCCACGTGGAAGCCGCGCGCGAGCACGCGGAGCCACTCGACGCGAGTCAGCGCGCGCACCATGACGGGATACTCGGGCGATACGCCCGTCCCGATGCGGTCCTTCGTGGTGAATCGGGTCACCAGCGCGGTCGCCTCGTTCGATCCGCACTGGGGGTTCAGGTCGGTGTCGAAGGAAAGCTCTTTGTAGTAGGCGGGCGGCCCGAGGGTCTCGTCGCCTCCCACAGGGCAGAAGTTCTCGCTGTGCGGTTTGAGCACCTGCCCGACGAACAGACTTTTGCCCACCTGCGAGGGGCCATAGACCGCCGCGGCGACGGGCACTTTTGCCGACGTATACAGGCTGCCGGCCAACCGCCGAAGCTGGAGCACCTCGAACTCGTCACTCTCGGCAATGGGCATGAGATCCGTTGCCCGCCGGGCCGGATTATGTTCCGAGAGCCAATCGCACAGGTCGGTCGCCAGCCCCTCGACCTGCTCGGCCATGCGAATGATGTTCCGATCGCGTTCGTCCGGAAAAGCCATGGAGCGTAAGCCTCGTTGTGGTTCGGTTACTTGATTCGTTCAATCTCCGGTCGAATCCGGAATGTCAGCGGATATCGTTCCGTGGAGCCGTCGCGCGGATTCCGGGCTTCGAGAATCAGGTGGTACATCGCGTCGCGCTCACCGTAGGCCATGCGAGGCCCGCGGAGGCTCGTCCGGTGCCCCGCCGAATCGGCCTGCGACGGGACCCACGTTTCCGCGGCGGGCTGTCCCGCCGGGTAAACCCTATATTCTAACGGGCCCTCCGACTCCGCCGCTAGTACCTCAATGGAAACGTCGAAATCCCTGGGCCGGGCGTTCAATTGGGTATCGACCGAAAGGAAGCGGTCGCCGCTGACCCGTATGGTGGCAAATGCCTCACGGCCCCGGTAAATGGCACGCACCTGGGCACTGCCCAGTGCACGCGCGACGAACTGGCCCGGCTGCAACGGGTCGGGCTCGAGTACGGTCGGGTCGGTCGCTTCGAGTGTCGCCGGCACCTGGTCCATCTGTCCATCCGGCGATTGCGAGTAGACCCTCAGCGGCGGCGTGGCCTGTCCCACGGTCAGCGTGATCGAGTTTGGTTCGATCACAATAGGCGTAGAGCTGCCCACCGTCACCCGCACGACGGCCGAAAGCCCATCGTACGGGCTACCCGGTGCGATCACCGACACCCGCACGTCGGCATCGCCGTGTCCCAGGCCGCGGAGGATCTTCGGCCCGGTTGCCTCGACGATCCCCTGGCCGCGCCGGGGCTGTACCTGGTAATCGACTTCCATGAGCGTCTGGCCGTCGCCCGGGTCGACGGCAACCGCTCCGAACGAGCCTTCCTGCCCGGTCCAAAGCGGCAACGGGTTCGGCGTGACCACCAAGCGGGCCCCTCCCGCAAATCCTTCGCCCACGGAAATCAACAGAGGATCGGCCGTGACCGGCCCGAGCCTGGCGCCGACGCGCGTTTGCCCGGCGGCAACAGGCCGGAATACAGGGCCGTCTTCGGTCTTTTCAACCGTGGCCGGATCGCCGGGCTCGGAAATCTCGAGCATCGGATGGTTCGATACGTTACCGCCCAGGCTGCCGTCGGCCAGCACTTCGACCACCTGGGCGCGAGCACCGGGCGACCCCAAGGGCAGACGGAGCACGTCGGGGATGAACCGCAGCCCCACAACACCGGCCGCCGGCGCATCGACCGTTGTCCGGCCGATCACCCCGGGAATCCCTTCGACAACCGTCGTGCCCGGCCCGCGAATCACGCGGCGCACCCAGCGGCCGCCCGGCTCGACGCCGTAATAGCCGTAACCCGGGCCGTACACCACGTCGCGGCCGCCAGGCCCTACGACGACGTCCGACGAGCCGGGGCCGCTGCCCGGCACCACGTCGAGCAGCGCTTCGGCCTGGGCCGCGCCCAAGCGGGCGACGACGGCGGTCCGGCCGGGGGCCATGGCCACAACGGCCATATCGCCGGCCGACTGGGCCACGTTCGAGTCGGCGGGGTACAACTCGACGCCGTCGGCGGCCGTGAGCACGCGACGCTGCCCGCCGCGAATCGCGCTAAGCTGGTACACCAACCCGTGTCCCGGGTGCACCGTCGATCGGCCCGGCTCCAGCACCAGATCGGACCATGCATCCTTGGTAACGCTGACCGGCGCCTGCGCTTTCAGCCGGCCCTGCCATGCCGCTTCCACGGCAGCCTCGCCCGGGGCGGCGGCCTCCACCACCTCGCCGCCGGAAATACGGATGGCGCTGGGACTGGCGCCGCCAGTTGTGACGCGCAACGACTCCTGCGGGAACAATTCATGCGTGCCGCTGGGCGCACGGCCGAGCACGCGAATGCGGGCGGTGTCGCCCGGTATCAGGTCGAGCCGTGCCGGGTCGAGCGCGATCGCCTCGATCGGATGCTCGTTCACTCGCACGTGTGCCCGGCCGGCGCCATCGACGTCGGGCAACGTGGCGGTCAACTGCGCCTCGCCCGGCGCCACCGCGCACGCGCGATTGCCCAAGATGGTTACCGTTGCCGGGGCGGAACTCGTCAGCACGGCCGAGGCGGTCCGGTCGATCCGTTGCCCGTCGTCGGTGAGTACGTACACGCGAAGCGGCAGCGCCTGTCCGGCCGCGAGATCGCCGGTGCCGGGCTCCACGACGATTTCGCCGGCCAATTTGCCGCCCAGGAAGACCTCGACCATGACGTTCGCCAGCTTGTCGCCGTAGGCAAAGGCCACTGCCGACATGCCCGGCGAAACGCCAATGAGTGAATGCGTTGCCGAGTCATACCTGACCACGTCCGTCAGGGCGGGCGTAACGCGGCATTGGCGGCTGAAGTCGACGTCGCCCCGGATGGCCAGCACGTCGGTGCCGATGCCCACGCTCTGGCCCACGCGCAGCCGGATGACCTTCGGGTCAATCACCAGCGCATCGGCAATGGAGCTGACCACGCTGACGGGCGATTCCTCGCTCCGCACATTCTTGAACTGCGCCGTCGCGGTCGTCTTGCCCAGGCTGCGACCGGTGAGCGCCGGGCCGCTGATCGATGCGACCTCCGGATTTGCCGTCTGCCAGGTGAACGGGCCGAGCCCCGTAATCAGGCCGATCGACCGCTCTTGCTTGAAGCCCTCGGCCTCCATGGAAATGGTCTCGCCCGGCATGATGGTGGCCGGAGAGGGACGCAGCCGCAGCGCGTCGGGGTTGGCCTCGGCGGTGACGGTGGCTTGGAGTCCCTTCTGGGTGGCTACACCCTCGAACGTGGCGTTGACGGTCGTTTGCCCGGGTCGAACTCCCACGAGCATCCCCCCGCTTGGCGTGAGCGGGGCCTTGTCCACCGGCTCGGCCACCTGGAATCGGGCCTGGCGCGTCACCACCTGCGTGAAGCCGTCGTCGTACTCGGCCTCGACGCGGAAGTCGTCGAATCGGGCGCCCACGGGGAACTCAACCGCCGGCCCCTGGTCGCTGAGGATCCGCACCGCGACGGGCCGCTCCCCATCGCCCGGCGCCGGCTCGGCATAGGCGGCACCCGGCCGGTAGGTAATGGTCCGCAGCAGCACGTTGCGGTCGCCTACCCGGGCGCGCAGCCGCTGTTCGTACCCGGCCCGCTTGGCCGTGAGCACGGGCGCCTGCCAGCAGACGTAATCGTTCTCGAAGTCGGGCATCCATCGCACTTCAGCGGCAGGTTCCAACTCGTCGCCCTGCCGCACCATCACCGTATACCGCTGCGACTGCCCCTCGGCAAGGTACATTCCCTCGCCCTCGCGATGGACGACCAACTCGGCGCCTTCGGCGTCCGGATCCGGCCCCTGCGGCTTTGCCGAGACGAGGGCCAGGGCCTGCCGGCCTTCCACGGCTGCGGTCAACTCGAACTCCCCACGCGCGCCCTCAGGCAGCGATACAGTGGGCCGCAAACCGTCACGCGCCGGCATGAACGCGACGCCGCGAGGAACTAACCAATCGACGGCGGCCGGCGATACTTCCTTCCAAAGATCGTCGCTGCCGGGCACCTGTTGCTCGACCCGCAGCGGCTGCACCTGCCCCGGCGTCAGTGAAACGGCCGACGGCACGATGCGCAACGGCGCTTCGGCCACCGGCGCGACCTCTACTTCGGCCACCGCCGACCGATCCAAGTACGGAGGGAAACCGGCGGAAACCCGCAGCGGCGGCGAGGGCCGGAGCCCGGCAATGCGCGGCGGGTCCCACGACACGCTGTCGGGCTGCGAGACCGTATAGCCGATCCCGGGGCCGAGCATTTCGGTGCGTTTCGGCTTCCCGTCGTCGTCCACTTCGAGCAGCAGCCGCAACGGTGCCACCTCGCCCACGCTCAGCGTGAGTCGTTCCGGCTCGAAAACCAGCCTCGCGTTGTCCGGGCTGACCACCTGCATATCGAGCGAGGCAGGCTTCTGCGCGGCCGCGTGCGACGCCGTGACCGTCGAAGTGCCCGGCGCCATCGCGCGGAACGCCCCGGAGTCTTTGTCGACGGCCAGCGATTTCTCTTCGGAGCTGTCGAACTCGGCCATTTCGGGCACCAGCTCCACGTCGCCTTTCGGCCCCGTCGCCGCAAGGTGAAGCTCGCCGGTCTCGTTGACCAGCCGGAGCGTCCGGTCGGTTTCGAGATTCAGAACAACGTTCGGATCGGCCTCGACCGACTGGAAGATCACCCGGTTCGAGCGATTGCCGAAGTAGGTGGCCCAGACCGGCAAAGGCCCGCCGCCCGGTTTCAATGCGGCGACGCGGTTGCCCCGCAGTTCGAGCCCCGGCTCGGCCTTTGTCTTCGGGTCGGTGTGCCACTGGGCCCGTTCGGGCAACACCTGCACCGCGCGCCCGCCGCTGTAGTGAGCCCAGGGCTCGAGGCGCACCATCTGCCCGTGGGGCAAATCGACCGACCCGCGCGGCTCTACCTCCAATCGCATGGGCGCCACCACAACGTGCACCGCCGCGGCGGCGAGGTGCTCGCCCAACCGCACGGCCACTTGCTGCACCGTGGCGGGCGTGGTGGGCCATATTCCCGACAGACGCATGTCCGGCTGAAGGTCGGCGTTGCGCGGCGACGGCCTTGCGACGTGCTGAAGCCGATCCGGAGCCATTTCCACGCGCCGCTCGCGATCGTTCACCTTCACGTGCGCCGTCACGCGGCACCGGTCGTCATGATCGATCGGCACGACGACCAGCGGCGGGGTCATCGCAACGGACAGCACCTCGCCCTCCGACACCGCAACGGGCACCGTCCGGCGCGCGCCGCCCTGGCTGACGACCAGTTCCGTTTCACCCACACCGCGGGCAATGAGCCGGTTTCCGTCAGACACCTCGACCAGTGTCGAGTCCCCGCTCGTGATGCTGATCGGGGCCATGCTGGGCGATACGATGCCCAGGTCGGCAATCTGCCCGACCACCATATCGAGCTTCTCGGGAGTAACCGTCAGCCCATCCACGCCGAGCCCCTCGACCACCTCAAGCGGCGTGCCGGCGGTCAGCTTCTCGCCGAAGGTGGCGGCCAGCTTGCCCGCGCCAACGGTTTCGCCCCGCACCCGCGGGCCTTCGACCGATGCCAGGTACGCGGGGGTAATCTCCGTTTTCAGCCGCGATGAGCCGAGCACCGAGAACTTCTCGCCCGATTCGGCCACGGCGTCGATCCGCAACCGGCTGGCGCGTGCCAGGCCGATTGGCGCCGGCGCAACCGCCGCTTCCAGCGCCCGGAACTCCAGCGCCCTCACCCGCACTTCGCACACGGCCTCGACGGGCTCGCTGTCGGGCGTTGCACGGTAGCGCGCGGTGACCTGCGACGTTCCTTCGCCAATCCCTTCAAGGAAACCGTACCGGGAATAGAGGACCTTATCGTCGGGCAACTGCGGGGGCCATTCCGCTGCATTGGTCAATTCCACCTCGGAGCCGTCCTTCATCTGCCCGAAGAGCCGGAGTTGGGCCGTTGTGCCCACGCCCAGTTCCACCTCGGCAGGCTCGATACGCAACCGCTCGGGCATTTGCGGCGGGCCGACCACGAGCGTCACGTTTGCGGGCCGATAGTCGCCCAGGTGAAGTCGCAGCACGGTCTGTCCCTGGCCGATCAGGTCGGCTGCGGCGCCCATCTGGTCGTATTGCGCAACCGCGGGATCGAGCACCACGCCTACGGCTTGTTGGGTAACATCCGTCTTCCAAAACGGGATCAGCCCAACGCGTTGGATCTTCAACTCGATGCGGCTGCCGGTGGGACCCTCGATGAAGCCCGGCGTGGCGACTAGTCCCGGCGGGTTGGTCCACCAGTGGGCGATCAGCGCGGCGGCCAGCAGCAAGAGCAGAAGCGGCAGCAACACGCGGCGCCGCCGGCGCCTCTTCCGCGGCCCGACCATCAATGCCTTTGCACACGCCGGGCACTTCGGGTTCCCGGCTCGACGGATAAACAGCAGGTTGCATTCCGGGCTAGTGCATACCACGGCCGGCGACGGCTCCTGGTCGACCCGGCGGTAACCCCAACACCAGACCAGCCGCAAATTACCGGCCCCATCACGGAACTTGAAGAAGAACGCGTCCAGATCCGTCCGGTCAGGCGTATCGACCATCTCCTGGAACGACTTCAGAAGGGCCGTGTGCAACGCCCGCTCGGTGCCCGTTTCAGGCTTGGCTTCGGCAAGTCGTTGCCGCAACCGGTCCAGATCACCCTTTAGGGGGCCATTTAACTCACCGATAGTGGCTGGCTGTACGGTCACTTCCGCAAGCCGGCCTCCGTGGTCGTCGCGAGAAAAGAAACCGACGCCTTCGCCTTCCCAGACGGGTTCTGCCGCCATGCCGCCCAGCCATCGGAAGACGATTCGGTCGTTGGCACCCGATCGGTCCAGGAGCGGAACCCCCGGTTCGATGGCTACGGGCCGAAAATCACGGGCCTGGGGCGAAAGATCGACCCGGCAAAAGCATGTCGCCATAGATTCAGTTCCAGGTTCGCGAGACCAGTCCGTGCCACTGTTCGCGCACGGAAAGACATCTTATTGCCCTCCCTCCCCCTCTAGTGTAACCTATCTAATACAGAATAGCAGTGGGGTCGCAGGGTGTGCGACGGTTTACGAAGCGGAGTGCCCGGGGTATAAGTACGTATTGGCAACCAAGCCCCATTGTTGGGGTATCCCGTCCCAGGTTGTTTCCCTCTTTCCGCGACAAGGAGAATCGCCATGTCGAGTGAACTGCAACGAGTCCGATGGCTCACGATTCCGCTGGTGTGCCTGCTAACCGCAGCCTTCGTCGGCTGCCCGCCGGCCGATGTGCCGCGCCCCGTCGAGGAGCCAGCCGTGGAAGGGCCCATGGTTGAAGAACCGATTGAAGAACCGGCCGCGGAAGGGCCGGCCGCGGAAGAACCGGTCGCGGAAGAACCGGCCGTGGAAGGGCCCATGGTTGAAGAACCGATTGAAGAGCCGGCGGCCGAGCCGGCAACGGAAGAGGTTGGCATCACAACCGATCCCAAGGGCCCGATGGCGCAGGCGGAGCTGCTGATTGAACTGCCTCCGAAGTACAACTCGCCCGACGGCATGTGCCTGCTGCCCAATGGCGACGTGATTGTGTCGGTGCCGAACGTCAACGATCGCAGTTTTCCGGCGGTCCTGCTGCGCGTTAAGCCCGACAACACCTACGAGGAACTCATGAAGAGCCCGCTGCACCCAGAAACGGGCAAGGCGTTCCCGTTTGGCGTGGCGACCGACGAGAAGGGCGACCTGTACCTGGCCGACCTCCAGTGGTTTGCCAATCCGGAAGACCCGGGTCACAACTCCCGCGTGTTGTGGATTCCCATGGAGGACGGGAAGCCGGGCGAGCCGAAGTCGATCATCGAGGGCCTAGTCGTGGCCAACGGCGTACTGATCCGCAATGGGCATATCTATGTTACCGACACGACCATGAAGCCCGGCACCAAGCCGCTGGTCACCGGCGTGTTCCGCTTCCGGTTGGAAGAGGCGAAGAAGGAAACGATCCGCGTCACCCAGCCGCCCGAGGACGATCCGCACTGCATTGGTACCTTCTTGACGCACAACCTGGACGTCGGTTTCGGCGCCGACGGCGTGACCATGGACAATGAGGGCAACCTGTACGTCAGCGACTTTGCCGATGGCGTGCTGTACAAGATCGAGTTCGAGGAAGACGGCACGCCAAAGCCGCCGGCGTTATTCGCCAAGGCGCCGTTCATGAAGAGTGCCGACGGCATCTTCTTCGACCCCAAGCGCGAGGTGATCTTCGTGGCCGACTCGCTTGCCAACGCCGTTCAGATGGTATTTCTCGACGGCACCGTGCGAACCCTCGCCCAGGACCCGGAGAACGATGGTTCCGGCGGCCGGCTGGACCAGCCGAGCGAGACACTCGTACGCGGCGACGAACTGATCGTCTGCAACTTCGACTTTCCCGTACCCGGCGGAGTGAATACCAAGTTCGATCCGCCGCATACCATTTCCGTCATCAAGCTGCCGGAATCGCTGCGCGACTGACCCGTTTGTTCAGCCTGTCACCGGCCGCGGGAAAAGGGGATTTCTGTAGAAAAACACGTTCTGCTCAAAACGGATGAGCCGCGTGAAATCAAATGGTGATGTCCCGTCCGCATTACGCTGGAAAATGTTAGACTCGTTGCTGATCGAGGCCAATACCTACCTCAACGCGGCCTTCTGATCTAATCGATGCATCACGCCCCCTCAAGCGTGCGGGCTGCGGGCACCGGGGGCGGTCTCCTTTCTTGCAGCGACACCTAAACGCCTAAGTGGTGTTGAATTCACTACCGTCTCGTTGTGCAGCCGTCATCTTCAGCCCAAGGTGTTTGGCAACGGGTGCAGCGAAGCGAAAGAAACAGAACCCTCACACGTAGAACCGAAATCCCATGTTGAGACTTCATTCACTGACGATGCTGTTGCTGGTTGGCACGCTGAGTCTGCAACCAGCGATCAGCGCCGAGACGGCCAACTCGGCAAGGGGAGGCACGGGTGGCCAGCCTGACGCGGCACTTGCGTGGAAAACCGCGGCCCAGAGCGGAACAGGAAGTGCGTTTTCATACGAGTGCGATGACGCGTGTCTGCTTCCGGGAGCGCCGGTCCCGGTAGGGAAATACGCCGTGGTGTCGCCGGTTGGCAAGCAAACCATTCAGATGACAACCCAGGCACCTCGCTTGAGCACTCTCGACGGGAAGACCATTGCCGTGGTTGGCGGGAGCTTCATGGCCAACGTAACACATCCCGAAATCAAGAGTCTGATTTTGAAGAACTACCCCACGGCAAAGGTGATTGTGCTCGGGGAGATTGGCTCAGGCGGCCCCTTTCGTGGTCCTGGGGTTAGAAGAGAGTCCACGGACGAATTTCAGAAAAAGCTCAAGGAGATGGGCGTTCAAGCCGTCATATCCGGCAACGGCGGCTGCGGACTATGCACCCCGAAGGAAACAGGTTCGAGCATTGCGGCCGAGTACCTGGGCATTCCCGCCGTGACGATCGCCGGTCCGACTTTTGTGAACCAGGTGTATTCCACCTCGGTCAATAACGGCGTGCCCGCGCCCCGAGCCGCCACCTACCCCGGCGCCTTCGCAGCCCATAGCCGCGAGGAGTTGCTCCAGAATACCAGAGAAGTGCTATGGCCTCAGATCGTCGAGGCACTGACGAAACCCATCACCGAAGCGGAAATCGCTGACCGTCGTGAAGCAGGGGTCGGAGATCCCAAAGACCGTGTCTTCGCGGGCACGGTGGACGGGGTGAACAGGTTCTTCACGGAGCAACGTTGGACTGACGGGCTGCCGATCATTCCACCAACGGTGGAACGCGTGGAGGAGTTTCTCAAATACACAGACCAGGCTTGGGATGAGGTTGTCGGCGTGCTTCCGATCGCCTATCGGGAGACCTTGGTTTGGCACGTTGCGGTCAATGGCGTGATGGCTGGATGCCCGCCGGAGTTCATGCCGCTGCTGATCGCCTACACCAAAGCCCTGGCTGATGGCGATTATCGGCGCACTCTGGCCAGCACCCATGCGTGGACACCTTTCTGCTGGGTCAACGGCCCCGTTGCCCGACAGTTGGGCATCGACTCGCAGCAGGGGCTGATCAACGAGCCACGCAATGCGGCTCTTGGCCGGTTCATCAACCTGGCCATGATGAACCTGGGCGGTTATTATATCGTAACCGTTCACGGGGTAGCGGTGTGGGCCGTTTTCTGGTTCTTACCGGGACGGCTTGAAAAGGCTTGGGGCCCTTGCCAGGATATCGGGCATGCGCGATCGGGGCCCCTATCAAACTTGGCGCGTCGCAACGGAATCGGACCGTAATGCCCTGGTGGCCATGCTGGTCAAGGCATTCGACGCCGACCCACTTATCCGCTGGTTCGTACTCGACGATCGACACCGGTCGGATCGCATGGCGCGCCTCTTTGCGTGGTACTTGGGCCAGGCGCTTCCCCTGGGCCTCAGCCATACCACGGCCGATTGCCGCGCGGCGGCAATTTGGATGGGCCCCGGCCAATGGAATCTCTCCACTTTCCAGCAACTTTGCCTACTGCCGGAAGTCCTGCGCGTGGTTGGCCTGCGCCGGGCGTTGTCGCGGCTTCACGGCTTGAACATTCTCCAGCGGTCGCATCCGGCCCGCCCGCATTACTACCTGGCCATGCTCGGGACGGACCCGGCGTTTCAGGGCCGCAGGCTTGGCTCCACCGTTCTTCAGGCCGGTCTTTCCCGGTGCGATCGGGAGCAGATGCCTGCATACCTGGAGACCGCCGCATTGCAGACCATCCCGTTTTACGAGCGCCACGGCTTCCGCTTGTGCGGCGAGGTGGCCGTGCCGCACAACGGTCCGAGCGTGCGTTTCATGTGGCGAGAGTTGAACCAGTAGGGCGGCCTGCATTGGAACCCGGTCTGCCCCGTGCTAGACTGAGTGGCGCCCGTTTGGGAGTTGGGGTCGTGGGACATTCCCGGGAAGTTGCAGAGGGCTGTCAGGACTGTTTCGATATTCTACGCATTTACCAGGAGAGCATGATGGACAGGCGAGAGTTCTTCAAGGCCGGCGTTGCAGCAGCGGCGGTCGGTGCGGCATCGTCGCGGTGCATTCGTTCCAGCCGGGCGGCCGACGCGACTGCCGCCGGCGTCGCCGACGTTGCGGGTACGCCGGCAGTCCTGCGGGAGTTTACCGACGACGACCATCGGCGGCGGCTGAGGAATATCGGCATCTGTACGCAGAGGATCCGCACTTGCATGCGGAAGCATCTGATTACCAACTACCTTCCCGCGCAGTGTGTCTACAATATGGGCGAGTATCCCAGCCGCGAGCCGTGGGAGCCCGCGGAATGCGACGAGCAGGAGTTGGACCGCCTGAAGGAGCACGGCATCCAACTGATCCACGTCATGGACGAGTGGAACGATCGATACGGCCTGTTCGGCAACAACAAGCTGACCGCCGTCAATCCGGAAGGATTTCGCCGGTTCGTCTCCATGGTCCACCAGCGCGGCATGAAGATTCTCGCCTACGCGTCCAGCGGGTACTTCGCCGGGCAGGATCCCGACTATCGCAAGGAATGGACGCGACCGGGCGACGCATTGACCGGCTGGTGGGACCTGCCGCGATGCTCGCCCGCCAGTCCCGGTTGGCGGGCGTACTTCCTGCCGCGTATGGTCCAGATTCTTGAGGACTACGAACTGGACGGGCTCTACAACGATTGGGGCTACGTTCCGAACGCCCAGAAGCGGATTACGGAAACGGCCGTGGACGAAATAGTCGCCTTTGAGGAGACGCCCGAATACGACGGCGCGGTGACCGACCTGTTGCACCTGATCTACTCGGAAGTGAAGCGCCGGGGCGGCATCTACAAGATGCACGCCGATCGCTCGAACCAGCCCAAGACGGGCGGGCTGAAAGTGTACGACTACCTTTGGGTCGGCGAAGGCGTGCGGGACGTCGACAGCCTCCGCGAGGAAACGAAGAACCATTCGCCCTATGTGGTCCCCTGCATTCACGGGTCCCTTGCCAAGGTGGAAGGCGAGAACGATCATTTCCTGCATTCGATCCCGTATATGCAATTCCCCTTGTTGCAGGGCGGGCGGCCTCTGACCGGCGAGAGGGCGGTGATCCCCATTCCGCGGCTGCCCGGGGTGCAGGAGCGGGGGTTCTACTCCAGGGCGTGGGAATACTACCAGGCCCATCCGAACGGTCCCTATGTTTATGGCGGTTGGGACACGCTTCCGCCCAACACCGAGACACGTCCGGCCCACGCCCGCTGGCTGAAACAGTATCTTCCGATGGTGGAAGACGGGACTTGGGCCTACCTGGAGATCGGCGAGTCGGATCTGTTTGCCGGTCCGCTGCCGGAAGGTTGCGTGGCCTCGGCCTTTGCCAACCGCGACCTGCACCTGGTATTGGCCAATTTCGGCCAGGAGGCCCGGCAAGTCGAGACGACCGACGCCTACATTCCCGCTGACAACCCCGCAGCCGCGCCTGCAAAACAATGGCCGCTTCCGAAACGGTCGCTGCGTATTGTTCAGCTCGTGACGGTATAGGTGGCCCAATGAAGTCCATCGCGTCAATTGTTCCGGTGCTTGCACTGTTCCACCCGACGCTCAGCCTTGCCGACGTTACCCGCTCACCCAGCGCAGCCCGTCTGCCGTGGCATACGACCTGGTTCCTGGTCGCGTTCTATGCGGTGGGCGTCATTCATGGGCTCCGCAGCATGTACTATTGGCAGCCGTCCGTGCTTGATTGGCTGATTCAATGGACGATGTACCTTTGTTTGGCTGTTTGGGGAGTGGTGGATGCACGAAAGATGCGGCGTCCGATTCCCGAGTCGGCGCAACAGTGGTTCCTGTTCTTCGCTGGAATTACCGTGCCCGTGTACGTTGTCTGGACTCGTCACTGGCGGGGCGTCGCGTATGTGCTGCTGCACGCATTCCTTTGGTACGCTTTGGCCCTTGTCATTGCCAACGCCGGCTATCTTGTGGTCTACGGAAGTCCCTGAAAGCAACCTGAGCGTGTGAGTTGCCGGTACGGAAACGGACTTGCAGTTGAAGCCGGAAACGGCCCTGCTGGAGTCCCGGCTTCAGCAGGTTGGAGAAACCGGCCAAAGCCGGGACTCCAACACCCAGCAAGCCCGTTCCTACACCTAGGAACTGCTTGCCGAAGCCGTCGCGGTCTCGGGGGGCAGGAAGCTTCTCACGTGCAGCGTTGGGGTAGCCAACGATTCCGGCGAACGAGTGACCTTGTTTCAAGG
>JAVEUP010000280.1:0-7642 GCA_034005525.1 Thermoguttaceae bacterium
GAGCAGTCGGCGCGGGCCGCTGTACCGTCCCTGACTGAACCAGTCTGCACCCCGGCAACGGAAACGCCCCTTTCGCAGTATCTTCACCCGGTTGTTGCCACCGTTCAAGCCCCCGTCCGTTTTCTACAAACAATTGGCCGATTGTATGGATGCCGTCGGTTGACTGGATTGGCCGCGCACGCTCATACTCAACTTGACTGAAGATGTGGAAGTGGTTTTCAGCCGCGTGGGATAGGCTTCCAGCCTGTCATTTCCTTCGCCGGAAGATAGGCTTCCAATCACGTGGGATAGGCTTCCAGCCTGTCATTTCCTTCGCTGGAAGGCGCTCCCGCGTCTTCGACAGGCTGAAGGCGTATCTCGCGTTCCCATGACACTGCCGGTCCTATGGCCACCATCCTCGTAACACCGCGCAGCATTACCGCCGGCGGACATCCCGCGCTCGAACGGCTGCGCGCGGCGGGTTTCGAGTTGCGGTTCTGCACGCCCGGACAAATGCCCGGCGAGGAAGAATTACTCTCGCTGTTGCCCGGCTGCGTGGGTTACCTGGCCGGCGTCGAGCCGATCACCGCCCGCGTGCTCCGCGCCGCTGCGCAACTGAAGGTCATCAGCCGGAACGGTACCGGGGTGGACAATATCGACCTGGCCGCGGCCCGCGCGTGCGGGGTGCGCGTCTGCCGGGCCGAGGGCGCCAATGCGCGCAGCGTGGCCGAATTGACTCTTGGCCTGCTGTTCGCGCTGGCCCGCAGCATCCCGTTTTCCGACCATTGCCTGAAGGCGGGCCAGTGGCAGCGCCGGCAGGGCGTGGAGCTGGCCGGCTGCACTCTCGGGCTGGTCGGCTGCGGGCAGATCGGGCGCATGGTGGCCGAGATGGCCGCCGCGCTGGGCATGGAGGTGATCGCCTACGATCCAGCGCCGCAAGAGGGTTGCGTTCCATCGCCCCGTTTTCGGTATGCGACGCTTACCGAGGTGCTTCGCCGGGCCGACTTCCTCAGTCTCCACTGCCCTGCCGCGCCGGACGCTCGCCCACTGATCGGTGCCGGCGAACTGGCCGCGATGAAGCCGATCGCAAGCCTGATCAACACGGCACGTGCCGGCCTGGTCGACTCACCCGCGCTGCTCGAAGCGATCGGCACTGGCCGCCTGGCCGGCGCCGCCGTCGACGTCTACGACCAGGAGCCGCCCACGGAGGACCTGCTGGTTGCGCTCGACCGCGTCATCGCCACGCCGCACGTGGGCGCCTATACCCGGCAGAGCGTCGACCGGCTGATGGAAGTGGCAGTGACGAACTTGCTCGAAGGACTCAAGGATGAGTGACGCTGTTCCGACCCCCCATCGCAACTTGGACATCATGAATGTTGAACCGCAAATGCCTGCTTTCCAATCTGCCCGTTTCCTACAGGGACTTGGCCATTTCCACGATATAATTTCGTTGACACCACACCGTGTTCCGTGCGAGAATACGGGTATACCGTTGGTAGAGTGCGATTTTGGGGAGTGTTCCCGAAGCGAATTCGTTTCCTGAAGGAGGTATTGTCATGACATCACTAGTAAAGCGCCGCCAGTTCCTGAAGACAACGGCGGCGGTCGGTGCGGGCTTCTGGATCACCCGTCCTCTTGAAGCGCAACAGGGGAATTCGCCGAACGAACGGACCGCTTTTGCGATCGTCGGCGCCACGGCGAGGGGCGCGCACAATGCGGTCAGCGCTGCCAGGGCGGGCGATATCGTGGCGCTTTGCGACGTGGACGCCGGACGCCTGGACCAGGCGGGCAATACCTATCCGAAGGCGAAGAAGTACGCCGACTTCCGCAAGATGCTCGAAGACAGCGCCAAGAGTATCGACGCGGTCGTTATCAGCAGGAGCATCTCGGGAAGCTTCAGAACCTCAAGAAACTGAACCTTGTCATGACCGGCGTGGCCGGGCAGGCCGTCGACCAGCTTCAGAAAGCGTTGCCCGGTTGTGCCATTGCACGCTGACGCGAGCGGATGACGTACGCAATGGTTGCGATTGCCGAACATTGGTTTGTCGGCTATCATTGGGTGTTGTGGGAGGTGGCATCCTGCTTGTAGCGCGAATGAATCGGCGCTTGACCCGGACGCGGTTCGCGCCGACAATCTTATGAGAAGCTTTCCAGCCAGGTTCAACCGAGGAGAAGCCAGCATGGGTCACAAGCGTGTTTCCCGCCGCGTGTTCGTGAAGAACACCGCTGCCACCGCCGCCGCGGCGATGGGCGTTGCCACGGTCAGGGCGAACGCCGCGCCGCAGGAGATCCCGCCGGAGGTCAAGCAAACTCGCAGCTACAACCCCGCGATGGAGTACCGCCGGCTCGGCAAGACCGACCTGTGGGTTTCGGCCGTGTGCTTGGGCGGGCATTGGAAACGGATCGACAAGGTGATTGCCGCCGACGGGCCGCTCGATGCCTACAACGCGCCCCGCGAAGAGCTGATGGGCCCGTTCCTGAAGAACCGGTACGACGTCGTCAGCCGATGCATTGAGGTGGGGATCAACCTGATTGACTTAGCGGGCGACTCAGAGCCAGAGGTGTATTACAAGGTACTCGAAGGCCGCCGCGACTCGATGTACATGGCCTACTCCCACCCGCGAAGCGAACTTCGCCCGCCCGAAAACCGGCAGGCCGACAAGCTGCTCGAGTTGTTCAAGGCCGGGCTGAAGCGGTGTGGCGTCGAGTACGCCGACATCTGGCGGCTGATGGCCCTGGAACGCGGCGGCCGGCACTGCGAGGCCGACGTCGAAGCCATGATCACCGCGCTGGACCGGGCGAAGCAGCAGGGGCTGTGCCGGTTCACCGGCCTGTCCACCCACGACCGGGCCTGGGCCACCATGCTCATGGAAACCTACCCCGACATCGTCCAGGTGATCTGCATCCCCTACACCTCGAACACCAAGGTGTTGCCGGAAGACAGCATGCTGGATACGGCGCTGAAGCTCGACGTGGGCATTTTGGGGATCAAGCCCTTTGCAAGCAACTCGCTGTTCCAGGGAGACGGCTCGCCCGACGGCCCGCACGTCGCCGAAGACAACCGGATCGCCCGCATGGCCCTCCGCTACATCCTCGGCAACCCCGCCGTTACGGCACCAATCCCGGGCCTGATCAGCCGGGCGCAGGTGGACAACGCGGCGCTGGCCGTCAGGGAACGGCGGGAGCTGGATCTGGCGGAGCAAGTGGAGTTGGAGCGAGCCAGCCAGCGGGCATGGGCCTGCCTTCCGCCCGACTACCAGTGGCTTAAGGACTGGGAGTACGTGTAGGGTGGAATGACGAATATCGAAATCCAAATGACGAAGGAATGTCGAAGCACGAATGACGAGTGTAGGCACAATGATGCTGTGTGACTTGGTGCGTCGATCGAGTGGGTGGGAGTGGGCTGTCGTGGCGGTGCTGGCCGCCGAGTTGGCCGGGTGCGGGAGCCCGGGCAGCGGCGTACCTTCCGCCATGCCGGTT
Organism: Thermoguttaceae bacterium; assembly: GCA_034005525.1. GTDB lineage: Bacteria > Planctomycetota > Planctomycetia > Pirellulales > Thermoguttaceae > PWXP01. The sequence goes on from JAVEUP010000280.1 coordinate 3,460, forward strand.
GCCGCGGCCGCCGACGAGAGACCAGCTCCGGTCGTCGAGGAACCGAGGGACAACAAGGCGGCGACCGAGCCCGAACGCACCGCGGCCGACGTGTTCAAGGGCACCAATCTGCTGGAGGGCGCCTGGGCGGAACTTCGGAAGGTGGAGAAGCCGCAACCGGCCGACAATTCCTACTGCTACGTTTGCCACGCGAACTACAAGGACGAGGACCTCACGAAGGTGCATCTGCCGGTGGGCGTGGGCTGCGAACTGTGTCACGGCCCGTCCGACAAGCACAGTGCCGACGAAGACGGCCTGACGCCCCCGGAGATCATGTGGCAGAAGGACTGGATCAACGTGACGTGCATGGAATGCCACCCGCGGGAAGCCCTGGCCAAGCAAGACGGGCACTGCGAGTTTCTCAAAGATCCATTTCCCGACGAGGTATGCACCGACTGCCACGGCGAGAATCACCGCCTGAAGGTGCGCACCCGCCTCTGGGACAAGAAGACCGGCAAGCTGCTCGAGTGCGACGGCGTTCGCATGATGGACCCCGGTTCCCCGGCCGGGGCGGCGAAGTGACCATGATCGCGGGCATCGTAGAATAGTCAACCGCCTTGGTGACGCGACTGAGACGCTGCCTGACCTTTTTCACGGCTCGTTCAATCCTGTTCCAGAGGGCATCGCCCGTGTAGTGAATGACCGTCATCGCCTGATCCTTTCCCGTAACCAGGATTGCCCAAGGCGCCGCGGATGTCAAGGGCCGCTGCCGCGGCGCGGGCGGGTGGGCAAGCGGGTAGGGGTGCCCCGTTGGAGTTCACGCTTCAGCGTGCCGGGTGTTGCACAGCCGTGTTCGCGCGCTGAAGTGTGAACTCAATAATCGGCACGCTAAAGCGTGAACTCCAACAATCGCACGCTGAAGCGTGAACTCCAGCGGAAATTGGGGCCGGCGAAAGTCTACAAGGAAACGACCGGACTCAACGATATCAGTGCTTGACGCTCATCCGCGCCATACCCGATGATAGATGCTCAGCGCCCCCAACTCCCAACTCCCAACTCCCAACTCCCAACTCCCAATGAACTTCTGCGTCATCGGCGCCGGCCGGGCGGGGCTCATCCATGCCCGCAACCTGGCCCGGCGAATGCCCAGCGCGCGGCTGGCCGCCCTGTGCGACCCGAATGAAGACTCGCTCCGCGCCGCCGGCGCCGAGTTGGGCGTCGCGGCCCTGTACGCCGACTACCGCGAGGCGGTCGCCCACGCCGGGCTCGACGCCGTGGTGATCGTCACGCCCACCTTCCTGCACTGCGAGATCGCTTGTGCAGCCGCGACCGCCGGCAGGCACGTGTTCCTCGAGAAGCCCATGGCCGTCACGCTTCAGGAGTGCCGGCAGATTCTTGCGGCCGTCGAACAGGCGGGCGTGAAGCTGCAAATCGGCTTCATGCGCCGCTTCGACGAGGGCTTTCTCGAAGCCAAGCGCATCCTCGACTCCGGCGAACTCGGTCGCGTAATGAAGATCAAGTCGATCGGGCGCGGGCCCGGGCTCCCCTCGCCTTGGATGTACGATCTCCGCAAGAGCAACGGAATCGTGGCCGAGGTCAACAGCCACGACATGGACTCGCTCCGCTGGTTCACCGGCCTGGAGCCCACCCGCGCGTACGCCGAGGCAGGCAATTTCAAGTGCCCCGACGCCCGAGACGCGTTCCCCGACTTCTACGATAATATCCTCGTCGTCTTCCGCTTCGACGACGGACCGATCGGCGAGGTGGACGGCACCTGCCCCTGCCACTACGGGTACGACGCACGCGTGGAAATCCTCGCAGAACGGGGCCTGCTTACCGTCGGCCATACCGCCCGGCAGACAGCCACCAAGGTAACGGTCGACGGGCAAGTGATCGGCCGAACCGTCGCAAGTTGGCGCAACCTGTTCAAAGACGCCTATCTGGCCGAGATGGAGCACTTCGTCGAGTGCGTCGAGCGCGACCGGCCGCCCAGCGTGACGGGCTTCGACGGTCTGCGGGCGGTCGCCATGGTCCTGGCGGCCAACGAGTCGCTGCGGACCGGCGGCAGCGCGGCCATCGCCCCGGAGGTCGAGCAATGATCGCGGCAACCTACACGCAAGGCGGCAGCTTCCAAGTGGAAGACGTTCCGCAGCCGGGTATCGGCGACGATGAGCTTCTGATTGAAGTGAAGGCCGCCAGCATCTGCGGCACCGATCTGCGCATCGTGCGCAACGGCCACCGGAGACTGCACGACGGGCAACGGATTGTCCTTGGACATGAGTTCGCCGGCGTGGTGGCCAAGGCGGGGCCCCGGGTGGCCGGGTTCCGCGAAGGAGACCGCGTGGGCGTGGCACCCAACATGGGCTGCGGCCGGTGCGGCATGTGCGCCCGCGGGCTGCCGAACATGTGCCCGGACTACACCGCCTTCGGCATCACGCTGGACGGCGCCCACGCGCAGTACGTTCGCGTGCCGCACGCCGCGATCGCGCAGGGCAGCGTTATGCGCCTGCCGAAGGCGATGCCGCTTCGGCACGCCTGCCTTATCGAGCCGTTTTCCTGCGTGGTGAATGCAAGCCGTGCCGTGAGGGTGCAACCCGGCGATGCGGCCCTCGTGTTCGGCGCCGGGCCGATTGGCCTGATGCATGTGATGCTGGCCAACCTGTGTGGCGCAAGCCGAGTGATTTGTGTGGACGTGCAACCCGCTCGCCTGAAACTGGCCGCCGAACTGGGGGCCACCAGTGTCATCGATGCGAGCGAAGAAGACGTGCGGGAACACGTTATGGCCGCAACGGGTGGGCAGGGCGCCGACGTGGTGATTACCGCCTGCTCGGTGGCCGCGGTGCAGGAGCAGGCGCTTGGGCTGCTTGCGCCGCTGGGCCGGTTGTGCCTGTTCGGCGGGCTGCCGAAGGACGGTTCGCACGTACGGTTCGACACGAACCTGATCCACTACAAACAGCTCGTCGTGACCGGCGTGACGGGCGGGGCGCCGCGCGACTTTCGCGCCGCGATGGCGCTGGTGGCGGCCGGCCGCGTGCCGGTCGATCGCGTCGTTTCGCACCGCTTTCCGCTATCCGAACTGGCCGCGGCCTACGAAGCGGCCATGGGCCCCGACGCCATGAAGATCGTGATCGAGGCAGACCAATAACCAGCGCCCCCACCGACCCTGCGTCGGTGGAGCGATGATTGACCACTACCCCGGACAACCCCGAACCACTTCCGCCCCCGCCGACCCTGCGTCGGTGGAGCGATGATTGGCCACTACCCCGGACAACCCCGAACCACTTCCGCCCCCGCCGACCCTGCGTCGGTGGAGCGATAATTGGCCACTATGAAAGCACTGATCGGCATTGACATCGGCACGCAAGGCACCAAGGCGGCGTTGTTTGCCGAGGATGGAACGTGCCTGGCCCAGGCCGTGCAGGCCTCGAAGCTCCACCGGCCGGCCCCCGGCGTGGTCGAGGAAGACCCCGAGCGGCAGGTCACCTCGGTGTGCGCCGTCGTTCGCGCGTGCGTGCGCGGCGGTGGCATCGGGCCGGGCGGAGTGGCCGGGATCGGGATCGACGGGCAAATGGCCGGCATCCTCGGCGTCGGGCGCGACGGCCGGAACGTCACGCCCTACGACTCGTGGCTCGACACCCGTTGTGCGCCCTACATCGAGCAGATGGACCGTGAGGCCGGCGGCGAGATTGTCGCGCGTACCGGGGGACCGCCCAGCTTCAACCACGGGCCGAAGATTCTCTGGTGGATGCATCAGCGCAAGCGGCAGTACCGCAGCATCGCCGCCTTCGTCCAGCCGGGCGGATATGCCGCGATGCGCCTGTGCGGACTTGACGGCAGCCGGGCGTACCTCGATGCCACGTACCTGCACTTCTCCGGCTTCGCCGACAACGCCGCCTCCCGCTGGGATGACGACCTGTGCCGCCGGTTCCAGGTCGATCCGGAGAAACTCCCGGCGATTGTCCGGCCCGAGTCGGTGGTCGGGGAACTGACGGCAAGCGCTGCCCGGCGGTGCGGGTTGCGGGCCGCCGTGCCGCTGGTGGCCGGCTGCGGCGATACCGCGGCCAGCTTCCTCAGTTGCGGCGCCGTGCGCGAAGGGATCGGCGTGGACGTGGCCGGAACCGCTTCCGTGTTCGCGGCCACCACGGCCGCCTTCCGGCCCGACGTGGAGCGGCGGGTGCTCTCCTGCGGGCAGTCGGCCGTGCCT
>JAVEUP010000281.1:0-7618 GCA_034005525.1 Thermoguttaceae bacterium
GAGATCTTCTACGAGAAGGCACGCTGTGGTCTGTACCATATGGCACAAACGGAGGCTGGGATCGTGTTGACGGGAGACCAGGACGAGGCGTTGCGGTTCGATTCGGGAAACAAGGTGCTCATCATCAATCCTCACCGACTGGCAACCGTGTTGAAAGATCATTTGGAGGACTACCGTCGCAAATTACTCGATGCGGCACACATCGATCTGCGAAAGAAGTTTGAACACAGGTATGATTACGATAATCCAACGACGTGATGAGCCCATCGAGGCCCTGCGTGCGAGCGGCGCATATTCCATATAACCCACTCAAACTGAAAACGCCACCACCCGGGTTTATTCCGGTGGAGCGCTGTTTGGCAACTACAAGCGGCCTGGCAGGGTTCCTTCAGTTTGGGTCGCCGTGGTGCCGCCCGCGGGCGGCACCACGGCGACCCAAACTGCACACACGGTAAAACGGCCTCATTGTAGTTGTCAAACATAGCTCCACCGACGCAAGGTCGGTGGTGGCATTTTCAGTTTGAGTAACCCACAATCGGACACATAGCGATGAAACTACTCACCGCACTGCTTTCGTGCGTCGTTGTGTTCGGTTGCGGGGCCGGTGGCGCTCCGGTATCGACGGTGCCGGGTACGAGGGATAGGGCGAGCCAACAACACGCGGCGGCGGAACCCGAAACACAACGGCCCTCTCCCACGCGGCCGCAGTTTCGCAAGGAGTTGTTCGACAATGCGCATCGGGCCGCAATCGAGTTTACCTCCGGTGGCAAGGTTCAGTTGGCCACTGAACTCAAACTGATCGAGGGTGCAATTCGCACCGACGAAGAGCGGGCCGTGTTCGAACTTTTCGAAACCGTGCTGGACGTCCAAACCGATATGAAGGTGCTGTGGGCTGCCAAGCAGGTGACCGATGAGGCCGCGAAGGGATTCGCTCGTCTCTCTCTGTATGCGAGGTCGCTGATGCGGGACGGCGCGCCGCTTACGTACAAGGAAGTGTCGGCGCTGGCCGCCATTTCCCGTTCGGGCGGGGTTGCCGTCAGAACTATCTTCACCCCTACGAAGCTGGACCAGATAATGAGGCCCCTTCTTTCAAGACACTCGCTCACCCCGAACAACCATGACGGTGTCGAGTGGGTCCCGTACGAAGCCACCTGGGGTCAGCTTAAGGACGCCGAGCGTGCCGCGCTCAAGACAGATGATCCACAACGAAGGGAGACCACGTTAGAAGCAATCAGGAGCAGCCAGCGTCTGGCCGTTCGCGTTCGTGGAGGAAAACCGGACCGTTCCATGGTCCTCAACGTCGGGAGTACAAACAATGTCGTTCGACCCATCTAGTTTCAGTGACATCGCCGCCCTTGCTGCCTATGAGCAACGGCACCAGATGCTCAAACGATTGCAGCAACGCGCTGATGGTGCAACGGACCCGGCAGAGTTGAAGGCCATTCAGCAGGAACTACGCGCGTTGACCACTGCGCTGACAGCCGCGGAAGACCGCAAGGGGAAGCTGCCGCAGTGTCCCGTCTGTGGCGGCCGCCTGGAAGGGCAATTCCGCAAGTGTATGCACTGTGCGTGCGATCTTGCCTGGGTTCAAGGGCAGCCTTGCGAGCCCGGAAAAGAGCCTGAATTGGTGGCGATGTTGGAGAAGCGGCAGGAAGCAAACCGGCGAGAAGCAGAGCAGCGAGAAGCAGAGCGGAAAAAGGTCGCAAATCAGGCGGCAGAAGCGAGGCGGCAGGCGGAAGAAAGACGGGCAGCCGATCTGAAGGCCAGAGGCCGCAAGTGTGCCCGATGTGGTACGCTCCGGTTGGCGGAAGAAATGCGAGGCAATATGTGCTCTTTATGCGCAAAGACTGCGAATGAAACGATTAAGGCTTTGGGAGGGGGTATCGCATTGTTGTCTGCTGCAATTTTTTTTGGCGGGATTGCTTGGTTCTTTGTATCATCTGCTCCTAACAATGCAGCAGTTGCTGGCGTCATGTACGCGTTCGCTCTGGCTGGTTTTATAATGTGTCTGTTCTCTCTACTGGCGCTCTATGCAGTGATCGGTGACTTCATGGACCGACGGCTCTAGCGTTACGGTGAACCTTGAGTCAAACCGAATCGCTGGCCGTGAACACAAAGAGTCGTTTTGTGACATTATCATCCTGGACGAAGGCGCTAACCTGGACTATGTCGAGAGCCTCATCAAGCAGTGGGAGCATGGCGGCGAGTTCACTCCACATTGTGGGTGACTTCCAAGATGCCGTCCTCAACCGGTACTGTGTCTTGCCGGGGTTGCATCGCCCGGGGCAATCGTGCCGCACAGTGCGCCTCGGGGAGACTTGCACACACCAGCATTGGGCGGTATCGTGTTGCCATTGCATTTGCCGATGCCCGCCGGCTGACATTCGCGCACAAGGGCTGGGTTCAAGGCGTACGCGTCGGTTCGTTCGTATTGCAGAGTCGCCTGGCAACGGTTGTCGAGAGAACGCATCATGCCGAAGGAATTCTACTACCAGTTGGCGGATCAAGTAGTCGGCCCGGTTTCGGGTGGGGAACTTCGGCAGAAAGCGGCGGAGGGGACCATCGCGTCTGTGACGCTCGTGCGCGTGGGCGCCGAAGGCGATTGGATTCCAGCGAGCCGCCTGAAGGGACTGTTTGATGAGCATGAAATGCCCGTCGCCGCCGCGTCCAGCCACCCGCGGCAGGCATCACCGCCCCCGAAGCCGGAGCCGCTGGCGCCAGACGGCCCACCAACCGCGGTAAAACCGCGGCACGGGAACAGCAGGCTTGGCACGTGCCCCGATTGCGGGCACGCGATATCGCGCAGTGCGATGAGTTGCCCTGAATGTGGCTGCTGGTTCGGTGCGCCGAAGACGAACGAATATCCCGTGCTGCAATTCATCGTGGGGCTTTGCCGGTCCCTGGCAGTCGCCGTCCCAATCGCGTGTGTTATCGGTTTAATAGCCGTGGCGCACGCCGAGTTGCCGAATCCGGCGGAGTTGGTCGTCTCGTTGATCGTCTATGCACTGGTCGTGCCACTCGCTCTTCTTGGATATGCCGAACTGATAAACCTCTTGCTGCGACTGGAGCAGAATACAAATAAGCCACGGGCAACCCGCGCTGTGGAATGCGCCACGGGCCACGACTGCGGGGCGGAGCCCGGCGCATTGCCGACGGCCGGCGGTGCCGGCGCCGAGCCGCAGCCCATATCGCCGGAAGCCGCAGCCGAGGCGCTGGGGGCGCCCGTCGAAATCACCAATTCGATCGGCATGAAACTCACGCTCATTCCGCCGGATGAATTCCTGATGGGCTCGCCGGAATCGGAACAGGGACGCTACGATAACGAGGGGCCGCAGCATTTGGTACGCATTACTCGACCGTTCTACATGGGCCTATGCCAGGTTACGCAAGGCCAATATGAGCGTGTGATGGGGAACAACCCGGCGCACTTCAAGGAATCTGCTGGGTTTTTCGGGCTGTTTGCACGCCCGGCCGAACCGACAAGGCCGGTCGAACGGGTGAGTTGGAACGACGCTATCGAGTTCTGCCGACGGCTGAGTGAGCAGTCGGGACAGGTATATCGGTTGCCGACGGAAGCCGAGTGGGAATACGCTTGCCGTGCCGGTACGGCGACGGGCTACTATTTCGGCGACGAGGCACACCGCCTTGCGGAATACGCATGGTTTACTAACAACTCGAATAGCCAGACCCAACCCGTTGGTCGGAAGAAGCCGAACGCCTTTGGCCTTTTCGATATGCACGGCAACGTCTGTGAGTGGTGTGCCGACTGGTGCGACCCGGCGTATTACCAGGAGCAGCCGACCAGCGACCCGCTGGGGCCGACTTCGGGTGCGGATCGTGTGGTTCGGGGCGGCTCTTGGGCCGCTTGGGTCCGAACTTGCCGGTCGGCGTATCGGCAAGGATATCCGCCAGGCTTTCGAGACGATGACCTGGGCTTCCGTGTGGTTCAGGTGCTGGTGGAATAAGTCAGTGGCGTCACGGCCCGGCAACAGCCGGGCTTTGCCCTTACCGGCCAGCCGATGCGCCCGCTGCCTGGTAAACAATCGGACGATGCCGGGCAAGCGGTATCGGTTTCTCTTGCGTCGGCACAACTTCGGTGCCACAGCGACTCGAATTGAGGCTTCTCGAAATGGCTACGCGTAAACGGGGAATTGTTCCACGGCCGTTGCGATTACCTGAATGAGTTGGCGACCGCGGCCGGTATCGCTAAGCTGCCGCCACACATCGAACTCAAATGTCGCCGGCACGAACTGCGGCGAATGGTGCGGCCAAGGATACTCAGGGTTGGGACCGTTGCACGCGAGCGTTGGGGCCAAGCGCTCCAAATCGTACACCAACGACAGCACGGTGCGGGTCCAGCTTTGGAAGTCTTCGAGCCGTCCAAATCCAAAGATGTCGTACAAAGCAATCGTCGTACGCGCGGTTGCCCCGCCTGTAAACCCAGCCGACCGTAATCGAATCTGTGTTGCCCAATCAAGTGGAATGTAGCTGGCGGCAATACCGCAGTCAAGGGCCTGTCGGTCTGACTGCCGATCCGATTGAACGTGCCACCTTTGCCACCGTCTGATTACAATAGTAGGATTGGGGAGTGGCGGTTTGCGGCCGTGGTGCCGAGGCTGCCATCGGAGTCAACCGCTCAGAGGGCGGCGCAGGCAGAAGCCCCGGCTTCCGGCAAGAGAGACAGTCTCCTTGGCGGCGGTCGCATCGTAAGCAAGTTCTTCAACAGGAGGTAGATATCCGATGATCCAATTCCCATTGTCTCGCTGGATGCTTATCGCCGCAGTGCTGGGCGGCTGCATGGCGGCGCGGCCGACACTTGCCGATGCAACCGCGGCGGACGGGCTCCCGCTGGGCTCAGCCGTCGGGTGGGTTCCCGCCGACGCCGCGGTGTGCGGCGCGGTGTTACGGAGCCGGGAACAGGTTGAGGCGGCCGCCGCCAGCCGTGCCTGGAACCGTCTGGCAGGCATGCCGGTGTGGGAGCAGTTTGCCGAGGTGTGGCGGCTCCCCGCGGTGCAATTGGCCCGCGAAATCCTCTACGCGCATCTGACCGAACCCGGCACGACCGGCGCCCAACTCGAAATGCTCGTGAACGACCCGCAGTTGCAGCGATTGGCGGCGCTCGGTGCTGATATGCTTTCCGAAGAAGTCGTCTGGTATGCCGACGCGCAGGCGGTCGATTTCCTTCGTGTCCTGGGCCAGTTGCCGGAAGCGGCCGAGCTTGAAGTATTGCTGCAAACCGACGATGGCAGCCCGGACCTGCACGAGGCCCGGCGCGCTGCGGCAAAGCGACTGGCCGAATCGCTTGCCGAGCGGGCCGACCAGATCGAGTTGCCGGGCATTGTCTGGGCATTCCGCGTAAGCGACAGGCAGCGGGCGGCTGAGCAGTTGGGCAAGCTCGAACTGGTCGCGTCGGTCATCTGCTGGAGCCGGCCGGAGCTGCGCGGACGCTTGCGGCGTTTCAGCATGGCCGACAATTCCTACATCACCCTGACCTTGGATGGGCGACTGGTCGCGCCGTGGATGCGCGGGCAATTGGCCGCTCTCGACGTCGCCCCGGACAAGATAGCACAAATGATCGCCGAACTCGAGCGACTTCCGCTGGTCGTTGCGCTGGGTATGCGGCGGAATTATGTCGTACTCGCGGTGGGGCCTTCCCTCGACGTGCTTCAGAAAATACACGGCGACGATGCCCGGCTTGTCGACCGGCCGGAAATGGCGCCGCTGAGAGAGGCGCTTAAGCAACGCCTGACCGGACTCTCGTACCTGAGTCCGCCCCTGGTCGCCGGGCTGCACGGGGCGATTGCGCAGCCGGCCGATGCTGCCCCGCACGAGCCGGGTGCTGTGCTGGCATACTCGCTGTGGACCGACCGCGGCATCGAGCTGTTCACCTTCGATTGGACCGCCGGGCCGGGTTGGGCCGAGGTCGAGCCGCTGAGCCTGCTGGCCCATGCAGGCGAGCGGCCGCTGGCCCTGGTGGCATGGCGCACCCGGGTAAGCGAGGAACGCTATAACGCGTGGATTCACCGCATAGCTACCGGCGGCGAGCGGCTCGATGCGTGGCTCCGCCCGCGCTTGGGAACGCAATCGCTGAAAACCTACCGCATTGGGCTGGCCTTGTGGAAACCGTTCGGGCGGCGCGGGGAGATGGCACTGCGCGAGATGGTCTTCCCGCTCATCGAACAAGGGCAGGCTATGTTTGTGCTCGATGTCCGGCGGTCGGATACTGGACAGCTTGCTGTGCGCCCGGCCGTGGTGCTCGATATTTCCCGGGCAGAATCACTCTGGGCGGCGTACGCCGAGTTTGCCCAGGTGGTTGCCGAGATTCGCGATGCGATGGTCGGGGTGGATTCATTGCCGCCGGACGCCCTCAAGGCAGATGATGATGGTGGAAACGGTCTTCCGGCCGCCGGCCATCGCGGCTTCCCAACCCAATTCCCGCTTCAACCGCACGTGTATTGCCGCGGCAATGCCGACCCGGACGCCCTGGCGCCGGCGCTGGGCCTTTCAGGTCATGTGGCGGTTGCGGCCTTGTCGGCCGGGCGTGCGGGCGAGCTTCTCGAACCGCACTCGCCCCAGCTTGTAGGCCTTCTGGCCGAGCCGCGCGAGCGGCTGTCGGCCGCGTACCTCGACTGGTCCGGGCTTGTCGAGTTGGCCCGCCCCGCCGCGCACCGAGGAGCACAGTCATTGGCGACGGCGCGGGCCAGGACCGAAGAGAACGCCGACGATTTGGCGGAATGGGATATGCTGCACAGCCAAATCGACACGCTTTTCGACCTGCTGCAAGTCGTCCGCAGTCTGAGTTGCCAGCAATATCTTTCCGACGGGGCGCTGGTCACGCACCGGCTCATCGAAATACGCGACGTCGAGTGAAACGCCGCTTCCTGCGGGGTCAAGGATGGTCCACGGTAACCGTTCGCAGGGGACTGTCGCAATTTTCGCGGCAGAAAGGGTGATTTACCCAATTTGGTCGATCGGTCCGCCGCGAAAATGGGACTGTCCCCTTCGTGTGCAGTCGAGCGAACTGCCCGCGCCGCTACCCCGTGAACGGTTACGATCCACGCAGCCGCTACGGAGCCGAGTTGGGTTCGCGCTCGGCGCGTTTAGCCAGGAATGCTTGGCAAAGCCGGTGGCCCAGCAGCAAGGCGAAGGCGCCGAGGCACGCGGCGAAGAAGCCGACCGGGCTGATCGGGTTCACCGGGCCTTGTGTTATCAGCAGCGAAAGAGTCCATAGGCCGGCCGTGCTGCCGAGAATGCCGATCACGAGCGTACCGATCGCTCCGGGCTCGCGCAACGGCAGCAGGGTCCTGGCCACCAGGCCCGCCACGGTCCCCAGTCCGATCCAGATGAGCACCACGCTAACCCAGTGCTGTGCGGTTTGTGAGAGTTCGAGTTCGGGCATGGATCATCCCCGCCATCGCAGCGCAGACAGGCACCTCTTGCCGCAACGTCCTTGGTCCGTGATCGTCTGTAACGAAAAAACTCCCCGCGCTGCCGACGTTCGAGCCATTGCCGTGTCATACGACGCGTCTCGAACGTCAGCAACGCAGGGGCGCCGCACCCCCCCACAGTGTGTCCCGGTTCAATGCAGGTTCGGGCTAGAAACAGCCCGAACGCACGC
>JAVEUP010000282.1:0-7618 GCA_034005525.1 Thermoguttaceae bacterium
TCTCGCCCTCCGAGAGGCGCTGCTTTGGAATCGCCCGCCCCTTCGCATCGAACAGGGCGATGGCGAAGGTCGCCGGGTCGATCTGCACGTGATCGACCAGCGTCTTCTTCCGCAGCAGGAATCCGCATCGTGTCCTGCGTACGAACGGCCACCTTGACCATACGTGCCGCCTGCTCGTTGGCAAGCTCAAGTTCCACCCGCTCGCGCCTGCGAGCAAGCAGCTTCTGCTGCAAGCCGTCGCGCTGCGCCTGCATCGTCGCAATTCGAAGAAGCACCCTTCTCTATCTTGTCGCTGTAGCCGACGCCGCGGCTGGCGGGCTGGCTGGAAATCATCAACCGGCGTCCCCAGTGAAGCCGACCCGACGGCCCTGCGTCGATCACTGCTTCGCCCACGGCCACGCAGACACCGCCGTCGGCATGGCGACACTTCTGGCCATTGATCAGACCCTTCGCCGCTTAGGCGGCCCGCGAACGGGCCCAAGGCCAGCCAAGTCGCCGCAGTATCCTACATTTGGTCGCCGCTACCTTTTCGCCATATCCACACCTTTGAGTCAGACCAGACCGGTTCGCGGGGGTTAGTGGGGCTGCGCCGATTCCCCTCGATCGAGCCGGAGGCGTTGGGACCTTTGTGAGGCTCTCCCACTATATGCAGTGCGCCTTGTATTTCCACACCGCAAGATGTAGAATCATCGGTAGAGAGATATCTGACCCGTCGAATCTTTGTTTCACCCTGGGACCGGCCACGGATCGCGGCCCGAATTCGACCAAACCCCCAGTATGGAGGAGTGCGCAATGCACCAGCTTCGATTTCATCCCATCGGCAACGCAGACTGTTGCCTGATCCGCTTGCGAAACGGAAAACGCGTGCTGTTCGACTACGCAAACACGCGCGATCCCAATGACAGGAACGATTTGCGGTGCGACCTGCCCAAGGAACTCCGCGACGATCTGGTGAGCGCCGACCGCGACTACTACGACACCGTGGCGTTCACGCACTTGGACGAGGACCACTACAAGGGTGCGACCGAGTTTTTCTGGCTGGAGCACGCGAAAAAGTACCAGGGGATCGAACGCATCAAGATGAACGTCATGTGGGTCCCCGCGGCGATGATCACGGAGGAAAAGCTGGACAAGGAGGAGGCGAGGATTCTCCAGGCGGAAGCCCGGCACAGGTTCAAGCAAAAGAAGGGGGTCCGCGTCTTCTCGCGGCCGGAGCGGCTGCGAGAGTGGTGCGACAAAAACAATATCTCCCTCGAAGACCGGCTCCATCTCATCACGGACGCGGGAAAGCTGGCGCCGGACTTCACGCGGGAGGAGGACGGCGTCGAGTTCTTCGTGCACTGCCCCTTTGCGAAGCGGCTCAACGACACGACGGTCGAGGACCGCAATGACGACGCCTTGGTCATGCAGGCGTCTTTCCTCGTGCAGGATGTGGAGACGAAGGTCCTGCTCCTAGCCGACATCACGCACGATGCCGTCGACGATATTGTCGACGTCACGAAGGCCAAGGGACGGGCGTCGCGGCTGGAGTGGGACGTGCTGAAGGTCGCGCACCACTGCAGCTACCGCTCCATTGGCCCGGAAAAGGGAGAGGACCAGACGAAACCGACGAAGCAAGCGCAATGGCTTTATGAAACCCAGCAGCAGGAGCGCGCGACGATCGTCTCAAGCAGCAAGCCGATGCCCGTGAAGGGGTCGAAGGAGGACAAGGACGTCTGCCCGCCGCACCGTCAGGCCGGCAACTATTACACGAGCATTGTCGAGGAACCGGATGCCCAGTTCAAAGTGACTATGGAGCATCCAAAGGCCTCGGCCCCGAAGCGGCTCATCATCGACATTGACGCTTCGAAGGCGACGGTGCGGATGCGTGCGACGGCGACAGCCGCCGTGGCGGTCAGCAGCCAGCCCCCGCGTGCGGGGTGACGCGATGGATGCGCAATACGTCTCCCTCGCTGGCACCGTGGTCGCTCCGGAGGGGCTGACGGTGCCACAGGCCGCGGATCTCGCGAGCCGCCTCGGCGCAGGACAAATCGAGTACGGGTCCCTCGTGGAGTGCCGCGAGCGGGAGGACGCTGAAGTCGTCGTGTTCGACGTTGCGGTCGAGTTGGGGCAGGTCCGCAAGCACCCGATCGAGAGGAGCGAGCGGATTGCCGTTGAGTTCGACCGCACGGACGTTCATATGCCCGAGGTGCTGGCGCTCCGCGCGACCTTTCCGGCCGTGCCGCATCTAAACCTCCGCATCCGCGAAATCCCGCGGAGCCTCTGCTTGTACACCCAAGCATACCAGGATCTCAAGCGGACGTGGACGGCATCGCGGTTCGTGGAGGACATTCGGTCATGGCTCGCGCGAACCGCCAAGGGAACGCTGCACGAAGCTGACCAGAGCTTGGAGCCGCTACTCTTGGAGTTTGAGGGGCACCTCATTCTGCCGGCCGCGCTCGCCGATTGCGGCGCGAGCGAACTGTTCGAGTACATGGTCCTGGACGCGTTCCTAGAGGAGCGCGGAAAGTCGGTGTTCGTCGCTCTCCCGCAAAAGGCGGTGGACCAGGAGAAGCAGCGACCGGCGTTCGTCGCAAGTATGCACGAGTGCGCGCCGGTGCAGCACGGGATCATTCGGCGTGCCCCGGCAGACTTGGAGGATCTGTGCCATCTCGTGGAAACGACCGGCATGGACCTGCTAGAGGAGTTGCGAGAGCGGATCGAACGCTGGAAGGACGCGGCGGACAAGGAACCGGACAAGGGCACATCGTTCCTTCAGTCGCGGCTGGCGCTCATCATCGTGTTCCCGAAGACGCGAACAGCGGGCGGGGTAGTTGAAACGTCGGACATCTGGGCGTTCCTGGTGCTGAAGCCGATCCAGGATGTAGGGGTCGCTATCGGGCTGTGGTCGCTCGCGGAAGGTGTGCTCGGGCGGGAGCTTTCGCCGCCCCCAGATCGGACGGGCAAGGGCGTGACGGTTGGGGTGCTCAATCCGGTGTTTCGAGTCCGCCGCGATGGACTGGCGCGGTTGAGCGGACTTGCAGGGGGAAGCGCCCTGCCCTTCGTCGCCGTTGGCGCAGGTGCCCTCGGCTCCCAAGTCGTCATGAATCTGGCGCGGGCCGGCTTCGGCGCCTGTACAGTGATCGACGACGATGTCGTACTGCCCCACAATCTGGCGCGGCATGTGGCCGACGGGAGCGCGATCGGTTACCCCAAGGCGGCGGTTGTGACGGAAATCGCGGCATCCCTGGTAGAAGATCCCGAAGGGTTCGCGTGGATCAAGAGCGATGTGCTGCATCCAGGGGAGGATGCGGGGAAGGTGGCGGACGCACTGAAGGACGCGGCCGTGGTGCTGGACCTCTCGGCGTCGGTCACGGTCGCCCGTGCGTTGGCGCGCGATGAGAGGACGATGGCCCGGCGGATCTCACTCTTCCTCAACCCTGCGGGACGGGACCTGGTGCTCCTTGCGGAAGACGCGGAGCGCACAGTGCCCTTGGACGCCCTTGAAATGCAATACTACCGTGCCTTGGTGCGGAAGCCACGGCTTGCCGGACACTTCAGTGGAGGACACGAGCGGCCCCGGTACGGTCAGGCGTGCCGCGATCTGACCTCGCGCGTGCCGCAGGAGGCGTTCGGAGTCCATGCGGCGATCGGCAGCCGAGCAGTCCGGCAGGTCCTGGACGCGAAGCACGCGAGGATTGCGATTTGGCGGAGCAAGGAGGACCTCAGCGTCACGAGAATCGAGGTGCGACCGTCGGGGGTCGGAATCTGCACCGTGGGAGACTGGACGCTCTACTTGGACGAATGGGTCTCAAGAGAAGTCGGAATGCTACGGCGAAGGAAACTCCCAAAGGAGACAGGTGGGGTTCTCATTGGGTCATTTGACCTAGAGCGAAAGGTTGTCTACGTGGTGGACGCCCTGCCGTCACCACCCGACAGCGAGGAGTGGCCGACGCTATACATCCGTGGGTGTCGTGGCCTCAAGCGGCGGGTCGACGAGATCGCCAGACTTACAGACGGTGCCTTGCAGTACGTCGGCGAGTGGCACTCGCACCCGGACCACTGCTCTACGGCGCCGAGCAGGGAGGATTTTGATGTATTCGCGTGGCTCACGGAGATTGTCGGCATGGAGGGGCTACCCGGCGTGATGGTGATCGCCGGACAGCATGGCGTGAGTTGCTTCATCGGAGCGCTACAAACAGAAGAGTGCCTCGTTCCCCGGATTCAACCATGAGTGACGAGACCAAGAACGAGAACGCCGTGCTGAGCTTCTTCAACTTGAGCGATGAGTACGAGCGGAAGGCGCGCTTCCTGCCGGCCGTGCTGAGCATCCTAGTGCTCCTGCCGGTCGGAATGGCGTTCGGCGTGCCGGTGATGGAGTTCGTGCGGGCGCTGCTGGCTGGCGTGGGCGCCACGGCGGTGCTGGCTGTGGGGCTTTCACACGCGGCGTCGGCGATGGGCAATCGCCTTCAGCGGAAGCTCTGGCCCGACTGGCCATTCGACGCACCGACGAACCAGTGGTTGCTGCCCGGCGATCCGAGTCGCTCAATACAGCAGAAGGAGCAGTGGTACGCCGCAATTCAGCGACTCACGGGCCTCGACATTCCAGAGGCCGCCGCGACGGAGGACGAGCGCGAACTCACGCGGGTTATAAACGATGCGGTGACGGCGCTTCGGTCTCGGCTATGCAAGGCGCCGGGAGCGGATCTACTGCGGCTCCGCAACGTGGAGTTCGGGTACGCAAGGAACCTGACGGGGCTACGCCCGCTCTGGGTACTCGGAAGCATCTTGAGCTGTGCCGGGTGCTGGATCGCTGCTACGTGGTTCGGCGGCAGCGTCCTCTGGGCGCTAGTCGCCAGTGTCTTGGTCCTCGTGCTGCCGGTGCTCGGGTTCACGGTGTTGCCCGGGTACGTGCGGCAGAAAGCAGGCTTCTACGCGGAGGCGTTTTTCGCCGCCATGATGCAACTCGACGACCCCGAGAGTCGAAACAGAGACGCAGCTAGTTTAGGGGGCGCGAATGGACGCTACGGTGGGTAAACCGGCCGCTTGCCGAGGCAAGACAACCCTCCCAAGGCACCAATCGCCCGGAACCACCGAGCCTATCTTGCTGATCCCTAATCTCCTCCTGCCGCCTCACCTTCCGCCTTCGTCGCCAGCCTTCCAAGTCGCTCCAGAAGAGTCTTGCCATTGATGAGTTCGAGCTGAGCGGGGATAAACGGCTTCAGCAGGATATCATCGCGCAACTTCGGAGCGAAGTCCGATGTCGTAGTCAGGAAGCCCTTCGATGCCTTATCTGCATGCAAGACTCCCAGAAGTGCTCGCACGTCATCTGCCGTGACCAGATGCCCGGGCCGGAACGCCTTCACCTGGTCGATGACCCGTACTGTTCCGAGACCGTGCTTTACTGCAATGACATCCCTGCCAAGGTCGCCACTCCGCGGCGTCAGAATCACTTCCTCAAAACCAGCCTTATGGTAGGCGCCAGCAATGATCTCCTCCCATTTTCGCGGGTCAATTCTGTAGGCGACCAGCGGGTCGCGCTTCAGAAGCTCTATGATCTCAAACCACGGCGGGGCAACCGCGTCAATCAGTGAACCTTCGGCAATTGTCTCGCCGAGGCGTACGATAGCGGAAAGTAGGACCGACGCGACAGTGTTTATCGTAAATGTGGCGGTTGCCGAGGCGCCGGTAGCGTCCGTAGCACGGACCTCGATCTCCCATTTCTGCCCTGGCTCCAGTTGCGATGGGTCCGCAACAGTTATCTGCCCTGTAGTGGGGTTGACGACGAACGGCGACGGCTTCTCGCAACGCTCGTCATTGACTTTTCGGTTCGCGGTGGTTGGGCTAACTGCTTCCTCTGAACTGGCCATCACACCCTCCGCAAATGTTCATCGCGGCGACGCCGTACTGGGTCGCTTGGTTTCGGGTCCTGACTTTCGGAGCTGGACGTGCTCAACGTCGGACAAGCCCCTGGAAACGCCACGGGGCATGGCCACGGTACCGGCATCCATCACACACGGCCGCGGCGTGGGCGGGTGCGGAACCAGCCCTAAGCCGCTTCGGCCTTGTTCGGTAGTCGCACCCACAAGATGCTTCTTCCAGCACCGTCGATTGCATCCTTTCGCCCGCGTGCGATTCAACCGTGCCTCCTCGATCCTCGAGCCCCGGGGTTTCGCGGCGTTCGCTCCACGCACTACTTCCCGTTCAGACTCTCGGTTTCGATGTCAACGTCATCCTGGACTACAGCCTGCCCGATGTCGTCTGCCTTCTGATGAATAATCCGCTTCTCCAACTCCCTCGCAATAAGTTGACACCGCCGTCGAATGAACTTCCGGTAATCGTTCTGCCAGACGCCACACGATTTGAGTTGTATAAGATGGGTTCGCATGGTACGATCGAGTCTCGTGTTCTCCCGTGCGTATGCCTTCATATATGTTGCAGGCGCCTTGGCTCTTATGTCTCGCTTGTTCAGAAAGTCATCCACTATTGTGATGTTGGCAACATGGTTTGCTTCGTAGTCTTGGTATCCCTGCTTAACCAAATACGCCCGCGGAAAGAAATGATGGTAATTCTTGCTGTTTGCCCGCTTCAACCAATCATTGCTGATTCGCACGACCGAATCGTCACGAAAGGACTTCGGTTCCTGAAATGCGAAAACACATAAGAGCGCCTTGATGTATGCCCGATTCGTACTGAAATACCCGTTTTCGTAAATGAACTCGGGGCTGAGATCGACACCATAATCGTACTTGGGCTGTTGCCCTTTCAGAATCGTGTCGACGCGCTTCAGGTCTTGCTCAAGTTGAGTTTCGAGAGAACGCGAATAGCGCTATCAACGCGCCGCGGCCGCGCCCAGAAAGACGTTCTCCGAACTGAAGTTCGACCAGAACCGCGACGTCCTCGAACCGTTCGTATCGCGCGTGCTGGAGCTTGGCCGACTGCCGGAAGCGGACGAGTACGACGGCTATCCGGCGATCGCCGCGAAGTTCGGGTCCGCCGGCCGCGCGCTGGCGCTGGTCAAGCGGGTGATGCCGTTGCCCGGCTGGGCCGAGGTCCGGCGACGGCGGACGGACGACCTGCTGGTGTACCTCGCGCTGGGCCGCTCGACCTAAGCTGGCGCGAGCGGATCGAGCGCGAGGTGGCCCTGATGGTTGATCCGGTGCCGCTGCTAAGAAAACGAGCCGCTGGCCGCCGAATCTCCGGACTCAAGGCATACGAGGAGTAAATGAAAGCCGCAGCTAATGAAAGCGGCTGGGCGCAAGCCCTCCGGTATCGGACAATCGCGCGAAGCGACACTGGGCGGCTTGCGCCGCACCGCTACAATGGGCGGGCGGCCCATGGAGCGGTACAATGAAAGGGCGCAAGCCCTCCGGTATTACCCCAGCATCGCCCGAGATATCCGGCACTAAACCAGCACGCCACCCAGTTCGCCATGTACACGGACCCAATTGCCTATTTCATCACTTGGACTTGCTACGGCACTTGGCTGCCCGGAGACGAGCGCGGCTGGGTGAAATGGCACAGAAGCCAGCAAGTACCGCAACCCCTGCTTGCAGACTGGTGCCGCGAACAAATGACCGAGCAAGCCGTCATGCTCGACGACAGCCAACGCCTCTTGGTTGATCAGACAGTTGCCGAG
>JAVEUP010000086.1:0-270 GCA_034005525.1 Thermoguttaceae bacterium
CCTCGCGGGCGGAATCGCAACTTTAGCGGAGAGCAGCAGAACATGCTGACGGAGAACCAGGTTTTTCAAGCGGAGAACCAGTGTTGGCCGTTTTCACTTCAACCACATTTTGTGAGGAAGTAGCTATGCGTATGCTGCAACGAGTTTGGAAGGACGAGGCCGGCTTTGTCGTTTCGACCGAGCTGGTCCTGATCGCCACCATTCTGGTGATCGCGATGGTTGTGGGACTGGCGACAGTCCGCAACCACGTCGTCCAAGAGTTGGGGGACG
>JAVEUP010000086.1:280-32583 GCA_034005525.1 Thermoguttaceae bacterium
TCCGATCTGTCGGTGTTTCAGGATAGGCGCGACTTTTGCGACGGACCAGGGGTTGACGTTTCGGGCACAGAGCCTGCTGGCATCAGTGTCCAGGCAAACCCTGCTGCGGAACTCTAGTCGTGACTTGTCGGAAGAGCCGGCCCGCGATTTGCCCGCGGGGAACCGGTGGGTTGAGTTTTTCAGCTTGCCGGCCCCGCGGGCGGAATCGCCCTGAGTTTCGGAAAACACAAACATTGCGGAAAACCCACGTATTTACTTTCACCAACGTTTTTCACAAGGAGAGCAACCTATGTTGCACAGACTTTGGAAAGATGACGCCGGCTTTGTCGTTTCGACTGAGCTGGTACTGGTCGCCACCATCCTGGTGATCGGCATGGTTGTTGGACTGGCGACAGTCCGCAACGCCGTCGTCCAGGAACTTGCCGACGTGGCCACGGCCATCGGGAGCATCAATCAATCGTACACCTACACGGGTGTCGAGGGGCGTATCAATGAGGATACTGACGAGCCCACTTCCGCGACGGCCGGGTCGTCCTTCACGGACCAACTTGACTTCTGCGATCAGGATGGTGACGTGCCCGACCTTGGGGCAGCCGGCATCACTGTGCTTGCGGATCCCACCGACGAGGGCGTCGCGCTCTAGTAGCCGGTCATCCGGCTTGACAATATGCTCGCGGGCCCGCCGGCAGGCCCTCCCGGGCCTGCCGGCCCCGCGGGCGACATGATCCTGGCGTGGAAAACCAGGGTTAAGAAACGTGGAAAACCAGAAAGCGTGGAAAACCAGAAGAGTTAGGAAAACCACAAACATTGTTCGCGGGTTTCGGCAGGTCGTGTGAAACCGGCCTGCCGGCCCCGCGGGCGAAACCACCGCGCAGCGGAAAACCAAACCTATTTGTTGTCCCGATTCGAAACCAACCCAGACCACCAGAGATGATGATGAGTCCGTCCAACGTAGCATTCGTCTCGATCGTCGCAGCCTTCGTGGCCGTCGCCGCGGTGAGCGACCTGCGCACCCGCCGGCTGCCCAACTGGCTGACGGTTCCCGCCTTCGCGGCGGGCGTGCTGGCCCATACCGTGATGAACGGGCTGACGGGCCTGGGCTTCGCCCTGCTGGGGTTCGCTACCGGCTTCGGCATCCTGCTGGTCCTTTGGCTGATCGGCGGGGGCGGCGGCGGCGACGTGAAGCTCATGGGCGCCCTGGGCGCCTGGTTGGGAGCGAGTCTGACCGTGGCGGTGTTCCTCGCGAGCACCGTCGTGGCCGTGGTCGCCACCATGGCCATCCTACTGGCCGGCCTGTTCACCCGCGGGTATTCGTACGTTCACCGGCGTTACCTTCGGAAGCGTTCACCCGGCCGGTTCGTCAACAAGAAGCGTTTCGCCGCGGCTGAGGACGCCCGGCGCGAGGTCCAGATCCGCCGCCGCGTGCTGCCTTATGCGGTACCCGTGGCGTTGGGAACCTGGGCGATCCTGGCAGTTGCATGGATGGCACACAAATTGCCGTGGTAAATGATAACCAAGTTTGTCTCACACAAGTTGAAGCAGAGAGTTGATTCAGATGTGGCCGTTTACGGGGATTGGCGCAGTGAGTTTGCTCCGCCGGACGCGAAGGGGACAGTCCCATTTTCGCGGCGGAACGACTGAGCCATTGGGCACCTTGCCCTTTGTGCCGCGAAAATCGGGACAGTCCCCGGCAAACGAAACCAAAGCGTGATTCGGAAAACCAGAAACCTTTTGTGACCGGGAGTTTTGGAATTAGCGAGTCCTGAAAACGGATCGGACCGCCAAGCCCTCGGTTAAGGAGCAAGAAACCATGAAACTCAGTTCAGGAACATTAGTTTTGGGAGTTTTCGCTGCCCTGTTCGGTTTGGTTGGCGCGTACGCTGCCAAGCAGCACCTGGCGGAGAAACCAGAGGTCGAAGTGCCGGCGACGCCGGCAGCGCAAGTGGAAATCATTACGGTACCCATGGCGGCCGTTGCCCTTCCCGCCGGCCGCACGATTACCAACGCCGACATGGTGGTCAGGAAACTCACCTGGGAGCAGATTCGCGCCCAGGGCCTGCCCACGGAGTTCATGAGCGCCGCCGGCCAATTGATCGGCCGGACGCTCCGCGTCGAACTGGCGAAGGGATCGCCGTTTACCCCGGCCGACCTGTATCCAGAAGGGACCGGCCCGAACGTTGCGGAGCGTCTGAAGCCGGGTTACCGGGCCGTGAGCGTGCCGCTGGGCAATCCGCAACCGGAAATCGCGCTGCTTTCACCCGGCGCGGTCGTTGACGTCATGTTCCGGACGTTCCCGAAGGGGAACTTGCCGGAAACGACGGTGACGCTCCTGGAGAAAATCGAAATCCTGGCGATTAACGAGCAGAGCTTCCCGGGCGGCCGGGTCAATGGCGCCAACGGCAACGGCGGCGGCCGGCAGTCGGCCACGGTCACCCTGGCCTGCACGCCCGAGCAAGTCAGCGCACTAAAGGTGGTTGAGGGGCGCGGCACCCTTTCGCTGGTGCTGCGCAGCTCGGACGACCTGCTGGCCGGGGTCAGCCCGGTACCGCAGACCCTCGAGTCGCTCTTGGATTTGCCCGAGCCGAAGCCGCCGGTCATGACACAGGTCTACCGCCGCGGGCAGTTGACCACCGCGGTATTCGAGGATGGGCGGCAAGTGGCGGTGAGTGAGGGCTTCAGCGGCCTTCCGGTTCCAGCCGAAACGGCGGACGCCCGACCGAGTGTGACAACGACTTCCTATGCCCGGCCCGCGGTGGAGCGTGCCGCCGGTGCGCCCGCTTCGGGCGGCAAGACGGAGGAGCCTTGCAGCGGCTGCGGACACAAATGAGGCAACGGTGGCGGAACTTGTTCCTCGATCCACCGCTGAACAAACCTAGAACTTAACGGAGCGAGAGTAACGTGGGTCAAAACAACCAGTAAGGCCCACAACCAACGAACGCACCCTAGATGTTGGGTCAAACAATGATTGCTCAAATCCTAAAACGACGGCCGGCGCAAGAAGCCGCAGTGGACCCCACCGACCTGGAGTTCCAGCGGTTGAAGACGGCCATTCACGAAGAGCTGATCGAGACGCTCGACCTTTCCGTGGTCGAGCACATCGACGAGAAGCTGCTCGGCGCCGAGATCCGGCGGCTTGCCGAGGAAATCTGCCACGGCCTGCGGAAGCAGCTCGACGAAGCAGGCCACCGGCAGATGGTCGAGGAGTTGATGGACGAGATCTTCGGTCTCGGCCCGCTCGAACGGCTCATGAAGGATCCGACCGTAAGCGATATTCTCGTGAACGGTCCGCACGAGGTGTTCGTCGAACGCCGAGGCCGGCTGGAGCGGACCGACATCGTGTTCGCCGATCAGCCGCACCTCATGCGGATCATTCAGCGGATCGTTTCGCGGGTCGGGCGCCGGGTGGACGAGGTAAGCCCGATGGTCGACGCCAGGCTGCCGGACGGTTCGCGTGTGAACGCGGTCGTGCCGCCGCTGGCGCTGGGCGGGCCGAAGCTGTCGATTCGCCGTTTCGGGACCAAACCGCTTTCGGCCGAAGAGATGCAGCAGAACGGCACGGCCCAGGAGGAGATGCTCGACTTCCTGGCGGCCGCCGTCGGGGCCCGGATCAGTTGCCTCATTTCAGGCGGTGCCGGGGCCGGCAAGACGACGCTGTTGGACGCGCTGTCGGCCTTCATTCCCGAGGGCGAGCGGTTGATCACCATCGAGGACTCGGCGGAACTGATCCTCAGCCATCCCCACGTGATCCGCATGGAAACGCGCGAGCCCAACGTCGAAGGGGCCGGCGCAACCACCCAACGCGACCTGGTGCGCAACAGCCTCCGCATGCGGCCCGACCGCATCATCATCGGCGAGGTGCGCGGACCCGAGGCGCTGGATATGTTGCAGGCGATGAATACCGGTCACGAAGGGTCGATGACCACCGTCCACGCCAACGACACTCGCGATGCGCTGGCGCGGTTGGAAATGATGATCGCCATGACCGGCTTCGATTTGCCGGTCTCGGTCATGCGGCAGTACATCGCTTCCGGCATCCGGCTGGTAGTGCACCTGGCGAGGTTGAAGGGCGGTGCACGGCGAATCACGCGGATTTCGGAAATCGTCGGCTACAGCGAAGGCAACTATCAGATTGAAGACATCTTCGGCTTCCGCCAGACCGGTGTGAACGCCGAAGGCAACGCGACAGGCACGTTCTATACAACCGGCTACCGGCCGCAATGCATGGCACAGATCGAGGCGGCCGGCATTTCGCTACAGGAGAACCTATTCGACGCACGAAGCGTCGCTGTGTGAGACTGGTTTTCCGCTCCCATGAGCTGAGGCGGAGCTAACCCTTCGCCTCAGCCATGGGTAGCGCGGGAGTATGTGGGCGCCTGCTGCTTTGCCGCAGGCACAGTGGCAGGCGCCCGCCATTTTCCAGTCGAACCACCAACCAGCAGACAGGAGAAGGGATTGTGGAGACTCAAATCATCGCTTTGTTGATCTTTCTGGGGCTGGCGACGGGCGTCGCCGCCGTGGGAATGTTCGCGCGCGACGTGGCTTTGTCGGTGGCGGCCGGCGTCGTGGGGCCGCGGCCTATCCGGCTTCGCCGGATGCCACGCCCCGACACCAATGACGCACCCCAGGGGTTCGCCGGCCGTTTCGACGGGTGGTTTGCCCAGCTTGTGCAGGAGACCGGCTGGGGCTGGACCCCCATGACCGGCGCCCTGCTGGTGGGCCTCAGCGCCCTGCTGGCCGGCGGCGCCGCCTTCATCTGGACCGACCACCCCGTAGCCGCCAGTGCCGCGGGAGTGATTGCGGCCGGCCTGACCATTGTGGTGCTGACCGTCCGCCGCGTGCGGCACATCGGACTGCTGCAAAAGCAGTTTCCACCCGCCCTGGAGTTCATCGCCCGGAGCGTGCGGGCGGGGCATAGCCTGGACGAGGCCATTGCCATGGCCGGACAAGAAGGCCCGAAGCCGCTGGCGGCCGAGTTCGCCTTCTGCGCGCGGCAGATCGAAATGGGCCTGGGCGTGCCGGCGGCGGTCCGCTCGCTCGCCGAGCGCGTTCGCCTGGTCGACGTCAGGATCTTCGCGGCGTTGCTGGGAATTCATCGCGAGGCGGGCGGGAACGTGGCCGGAGTGCTCGAACAGCTCGCGCTGTCGATCCGCGACAGGATGAGCTACCGCCGTCAGTTGCGGGCGATTACCAGTGCCGGGCGGCTGTCGGCCTTTTTCGTCGCCGCCCTCGCGCCGATCATCTTCGTCTACATGTACTTCTTCCACAGCGAGTACGCCCATACGCTCATCGAGTCGTCGATGGGCCAAATGTTCCTGGCGGCTGCCGTGGTCTTGCAGATCATCGGCCTGACCTGGACGGCCCGGCTGATGAAGCCCATGTATTGAAAATGACGAATGTCGAATGACGAATGTCGGGATGGTAGGGTGGGTCGAGAAACAAGACCCGCCAGGGAGCTTCAGAACAAACAACAAGCTAAACCACTGCAATCGGAGTTGCTGTCATGATGATTCCGCTCTATGTATTCCTCGGCGTTTCGCTGCTCTTCTTCGGGCTGGCGATGTTGATGAGTCGTACGAGCCGCTCGGGCGAGGGCGAGGTGTTCGCCGCCGGCCGGAAGCGGGCCATGATCTTCGGGGCACTCACCCCGGCACTGGCCGGCCTGATGCCCATCGGCGCCAAAACGCGCAAACGCCTCTCGACCGAGCTTTGCCAGGCGGGCTACTACCACCGCGACGCGGCGACCGAGTACCTCGCGCTGCGCAACACGCTGGTCATCGGCTGGGTGCTGCTGGTCGGAACGCTGATCGTCGTCGGGTCGCCGCCAGGTGAACCGCTCGACCTGCGACTGATTGCCGCAGGCGTACTTGGGATGATCCTGCTTTACGGCGTTCCGCGCATCGTGCTGGGCTCGTGGGCCAAGTCGCGTGTGCAGCGCATCGAGTACTCGCTGCCCGATGCACTGGATATGATCAGCATGTGCATGACCGGGGGGCTCACCTTCCCGCAGTCGCTTGCCCGCGTGGGCAGTGAACTGGCCCGCAGCTACCCGGACCTCGCCTGCGAACTGCGTATTGTCAGCCGGCAGGCCGATTCCAGCACCCTGGGCCGAGCGATCAAGGGCTTCGCCGAACGCGTAGACACGGCCGAGGTGCAGTCGCTGGCGTCGGTCATCAGCCAGACCGAGCACCACGGCGGAGCCGTTGCGGCGGCGTTCCACCAGTTTGCCGGCGACGTCCGCCGGCAGCGGCGCCAGCTTGCCGAAGAGAAGGGGAACCGGACGTCCATCCACATGCTCTTTCCGTTGGTCCTGTGCCTGGCCCCGCCGGTCTATCTCCTCCTACTGGCCCCGGCGGCCATCGAGCTTCGCGGGTTTGTGATGGACGAGAACCGTCCCGGTGGCCTGCTCTCACCTGCGGCCTCGCTGCAAGACGCAACGGCTACGCCCAACATGCCGATTACCCGGGAACAGGCGTCCACCGAAGCCGGGCGCTAGGTGAAGGTGATCGCTAACCCAGATTATTCATGACGATGTAGGGTGGTGACAAGCAAGCCACGACCCTGGTGGGCCTTCGGTCGCTTGGCCGGGCCCGCTTCCAGCGCACAACGTGTAAACCACCGCGGGCGTGGCTTGCGCAGGCCCACCAAGGACTTACACGACCTTGTCCCATCTATGGATAATCCGGGCTAGGGCGACGACGCCCAGCTAAAGCCGGCCGATGGGGTTGGCTCCTGCGGCATCGTCTGCGGCGGGAGTTCCGGCTCCGGTGTGACGAACTGCGAGGACGCCGCTTCCAGCGGTGAATACTGCGGCTGGCCAGGCTCCGGCGGGATGAAAGCCGAAGGAGCAGGTATCGGCGGCGCATCCTGCCGGGATATGGGCTGCGATGCTATAGGCTGCTGCGGCGCAGAGTGCTGCTGCACGTCTTCGGGCGAAACGAATTGCGCCGTCACGCCTTCCGGCGGCGCAGCCTGCGGCGGCGTCACTTCCGGCAGACGGGAACTGTGCCATCGTTGCTGCCGCACCTCGTGCTTGCGTACGTCGTCCGGGGTCTCATGATTCACCAGGCGATGGTGCCGTTCAGCCTCCGCGGCGTTTGCAGCCCAATCGGCATTTTGAATGCGAGCCTGGGCAACCGCGGCCTTGGCCTCGCGCTGGAACTGCGCCAACTGGACCAGGGCTTCTGCAGCGGCGATCATTTGCGGGTCGATGCTCAGGGCGCGGCCGTAGGCTTCCTTCGCCTTTTCGATGTCACCCCGGCGCGAGTACACGAAACCCATGTTGGCGTGCGCCCTGGCCTCCGTGCCGGTCTGGCGGAACAAGTCGAATGCGCCCCTGTCGTCGCCCTTCTCGGCAAGCACCAACGCGAGGTTGTTTGTCGCCGCCTTGTAGTTGGGATCGATTTCCAGCACCTGGCGGAAGAGTGCTTCTGCCTGGTCCAGGCGATTCTGGAGGTAGAGGCAGTAGCCGGCGTCACAGATGAGGGTCGGGTCTTCGGGTTTAATCTGCAAGGCCCGGTCGAAGTAGGCGTTTGCTTCTTCGAAACGCCCTTTCCGCGACTGCATGATGCCCAGGCGATGCATGACCGCCGGATTGTCGGGGCTCTTCTCCAGGATCGACTTGTAAAGGCGTTCCGCCTCCAGTGTATTGCCGCGCTGTTCGGCAAGTCGCGCCAGGGTCAGCGGCCCATCGACGGACCTTTCCGCGGCGCGGTTCTGGGCCGCCTGGTCGGTGTCGGACTGCCAGAAGGGTTTGAATCCGGAACAGCCGGTCAGTGCCGGCCCCAGAATGAGAATGGCCAGAAGTGCAGATGAGCGTCGC
Organism: Thermoguttaceae bacterium; assembly: GCA_034005525.1. GTDB lineage: Bacteria > Planctomycetota > Planctomycetia > Pirellulales > Thermoguttaceae > PWXP01. The sequence goes on from JAVEUP010000086.1 coordinate 8,100, forward strand.
ATCATTTCGTGTTCCCCTGGTTGTTCCCGGGCTGGGTTGGACAGCCCGGTCCCGCGCCGTCCGGGCGATCCTGCCCGGCGGCGCTACGAAGCGCGGCCGGGCGCGGAATGGTTCCGGCTGCCCGGCCGCCCGGATTTTCGTCAACTAGAAGCGGCCGCCGAAGCCGCCGGTCATGAAGCCCCCGAAACCACCGGAGGGAGTCCCTATGCCCGAGGAGCCGATGCCGCTGTGGTAGGCCGACTCGGCCTCGTCGGCCGTGATACCCGGTGTCAGCGCCGGCGCGACAACCACTCGCTCGTGCGAGTCGGCAATCCCCATGGCGGCCAGTGACCGGACGATGATGTCGCGCCGCCGCATGTCCAGCTCGGGATTCGGATGCACGGGGTACTTAAACTCCGTGTCGGCCCGCGCCGAGGTCATGCTCCGTTCGACGATCACCTGGGCGTCCTGCCCGCGGAGTATCCTGTAGGCAATCTGCTTGACGTGGTCCTCACCGCCGGTGTTGAGGAACTCGGTGTCGCCCTGGAACTCGTGCTGGTAGACGACGAAATCGGAACGCTCGGCGTTCGCTTCCTGGTTCCGCCAGATCGGGTCGCTCAGGGCGCCCAGTGGTGCGGGCGCCGGGTCGGCGATTCGGCCCCACCCCTGGCACCCCGTCACTGCCAGAAGCACCATGGCGGTGCCCGCCAGCAACAGTCGAATCCGGTACACATCCCCCTTCATGACTTTGATCTCCTTGATCCCACCGCTGGTGCGGGTGGGGTTTGCTTGGTGTCGGCTACAGGTTTAGTCCCCGCGGAGGGCACTGGGAGGGTGCCGCGCAAGGCTCTCCGCACGTCTTCCCTCCTATTGCGAGAACCCGTGTTCTCCTTGAATGTAGTAGCTCTCGCTCTGCTGGTAGCTTATCTGTCGCTTGCCGGACAGGTGCGATCGGATGATCTCGCGCTGCACGTTCGGCCAGATGGTGCTTCGATGGTCGCAGTTGGGCCGCCCCTCGATGCTGCCGCTGATGAAGAAGGCCATATCGCCCGGCTCGGTCACTTCCATGCCCGGAAGAATCTGAGGCGCTTCCTCCGCTTCGAGCGGATGCACCAGTTCGGGGCTGACCAGGACGATCAGTTCGGTCTCCTCGCGGCGGACTTCCTTCCTGCTGAAAAAGCTGTCCAGCACTGGGACGTCGCCCAGGAAGGGTACGCGGGCCTTGCTTCCCGACTGCTGGTCCTGCAACAAGCCCGCAATCGCCAGCCACTGGCCCGTCCGTAAATCGACGGTCGTGGTCACGGCGCGCGTATCGAGGCCGGGAATGCCTTCAACAGCGTTCTCTTCATTGAGGCTGCTGATCGACGGCGTCACGTGCAGGCGGATGCGGTCCTTGTCGAGCACCGTGGGCGTGAACGCAAGCTGGGTGCCGAACGACCGAAAGTTGGTTGTGGCCGCCGCTGCGCCTTCGACCCCCACGACTACCGGGACGGCAAACTCGCCGCCGGCCAGGAAATAGGCCGGGTGACCGCTGAGGGTTACGAGGTTCGGCTCAGCCAGGATTTTTGAGTAGCCGTTGGTGCTCAACGCTTCGAGCATGAAGCGGACGTCGTTCGTCTCAAGCACGGCCTGCACGGCGCCGGTCCATCCAAGCAGCGATTCGAATGTGAAATCACCTGCATAGATATTGAACTCGGATCCCATCCTGCGCAGGGCGGTCCGGTTCAGTTCGGCCACGCGCACCTTCAAGAGAACCTGCATCTCGCCAGGCACTTGCAGCATATTGATGACGCTGGAAGCAGGCAGTTCACTCGTGCCGGGAAACGGCGAGGCGGCAGTTCCCTGAACGACCCGCGCTCGCCCGTAGTTCGTCTCCTCACCAGACTGACCTCGGACGATGGCGAGGATGCGGGCAGCCTCTTCCGCATCGCGGGCCTGACCGCGAATGATCAGTTTGTCGGCAATGGGAATCAATTGAATGCGGCTGTTGGGGAACAACTCGTTGAGCTTCCTTTCCAGCACGCGGTATTCGATTTCACGGCGTTCTTCGACGGCTTCGTCGGGCGATACCTGGACCAGGTACCGGAGGATTTCGCATCCTTCGTCGTCGCAGTCGATCCAGAACGTCAGCGTCGTCGACCCGGTCTGGCCGCCGATCAGTTCAAATTCGGTTGGGCCGAACTGGACGATTTCCAGCACACTGGGATTGGTTACGGAAACTCGCGTCACGGGACGCTTTGTCTTGACCAGCTTGGAGAACCGCGGGTCGATCTGCATGACCTTGCCGCTATCAACCATACCCGCGATCAAGGCGTCCTCCTGGGCTTGCCAGACACTGACCGCCTGCCGATCGAGTGGTGCGGCTGGGACCTCCTGGGCCCAACATAAGGAATTCGGAATCACCAGCGCCGCCAGTGCACCGATTACCGTGAGTGCCGCGCGACAGCCGTTCCCTTTCCGGGAGGGCGGACTGCCATCGATTGCTCCGGGCCGCTTCAGACGAGACATTGCATGAATCCTCATTATTTACTGCCCCCTTGCTGAGCGGTCGCTGCTCCGTACTAGGGCTGCTGGCCGCCTATTCCCTGGCATGCCGAGCGGCAAACGGCGCCGTTGCGTCCGCGCCCCCCGACAGCCCCTGCGAGGTGTATCGACTTTGCGGCTTGTTTCGGTTCATCAAATAATGACAAAAATGCCTGAGGCGCCGAAGAATCCGACCATGATAGCCCGTTCGCTTCAATACCCCCCTCGGAAGATGTAATTATGACGCGTGTTTCTTCCAATAAACAAGATTGTATCAGGTTTCCGGGTCAATCCGCGGCACAGGAAAATCCGATACTCTCTCCGTAGGTGGTTTTTCCCGCAGATTGCGCAGAATACAATTTCACGACTGTTCCCGGTGGAAAGCCGGAATAACTAACCGAATCGCCCAAACAGACGTTTGCGGCCAGGGGGGAGAATGATGCGGACAATTCTAACTTGCGTTGCTGGAGTAGTGAGCTTCTGTGTCTTGGTTGCTTCGGCGATGGCCGAGCAACCCGGAATGGCAATGGCCGAGCAGCCAGCTTCGGGGCAAGCGATTCAACCAGTCAGGTTCGTCGCACCAGAGCCGACATCCGAAGATCGGACGCCCGCCACCCGGCAGACCGGCCCTCGTGAACCTCGCGACTTGCTCCCGATAGGGTTTGCCCAGGCCACCGACGATGTCGTTGAGGATGTCGCCGGCGATCCCCTTGCCGCCAAACCCGCCCCTATTCCGGCGAAGCCCGATCCGATCTCGCTGGACGACATGGGTTACGCCTATGCCAGCGACAACAATTGGGTGGACTGCTGCGACGACCCCTACTGCCGGCGCTGTGGTGGCAGTGGGCGAGCCGGCCGGCGGCTGATCGGCAGTACATGCACCATGGGGCAGCGGCACGCGTATTTCCCGCCGATGCACGGATACTACTATTTCCACCCGTACCACCACTCTCACGTGCGGGAGCATCAGACGTTCGCTCAGCTTTGGGGTGAAGACCCTGCGAATCCGTACTCGAACCGCCTGTTCCAGACGGTTTACCAGCAATATCGTGACGAGACCGCCAGGGAACTGCCGGTCGTCGAGCCGTAGGGGCTCATGCACGATCCGTGCAACCGTACGCAAGCCAGGTTCGGGCCGTCTTCCATCCCGGCCGGTAGATCGCTTCTGAAATGAAAACTGTTCACGGGAGATCGATGAACCGAGTTCTCCTGCTGGCTGCTCTCGTACTCCTTTCGTGGCAGTGCAACTTTGCGCTGGCGCAGAAGGCGCCGCCGAAAAGCCTCTCCATCAAGGACTTGGGCCTCGGAATGCCCAAGAAGCCCGAAACGCCTTTCGAGCCCGGGTGGTGGGTCGAGGGCGGAGTCGTCTTTCTGCAGCGTTCCGGCAGCTCGTCCGTCGTGCTCGCAAACACGGACGTCCCTGCGCCCGGGGACACCCTCGATGCCGCCGACTTGGGCTTTGGTTTCGAGTGGGGACCCTACATTTCGCTTTCAACCCGGGTGTTCGACCTGGTAAAGGCCGAAGTCCTGTATTACGGGGTTTACGACTGGCGGGCAACGTCTTCGGCCGAAAACGTTGGGGGGATTTCGACCGGGGTGTTCGACGCAGGAGCGGTCGTCTTCGACCAAATCGACGTCCGGTACACTTCCCGGATCGATAACGTGGAGATCAACACGCTCTATCCCCTGCTCGGCAAGCTGGAGTGGCTCGTCGGTTTTCGATGGGTGCAACTCGACGAGTACTCCTCGACTGTCTGGGACGGTCGGACCAGCGGCACCGACTATGCCTCGGCCACGGCGTCGGCGAAGAACGACCTGTACGGCGCGCAGATGGGAATCGATGGCACACTGTGGCAGCCATCCAGCCGGCTCTCCCTCGACGGGGTGGTGAAAGTATGCCTTTCTAACAACGCCATGTCCACCCGCCGGAACGTGGCCGGGACCGTTGATGCCTTTTCGCCCTACCGAAGGAGCGTCACTCGCACCTCATTTCTGGCCGAACTGGGACTGATGGGCAGGTTCGCGCTGACGCAGAACTTCCTTCTCGGCGCTGGATACCAAGTGATGTGGATCGACGGCGTGGCCACGGGCTTCTCCGCGGTGGGCGGGCAGGAGGTCAACAGCGTGCTCTTCCATGGCCTTCGGGCAACAATCGAGGCCCGATGGTGAGAATTTGCATCAGGCTTCAAGGGCGTTTTCAGCGTCGGCAGGTTCACCCTTCGATGGAAAAGCACCGATCAGCCGTCCGGCAACTGGGTTTCTGACCGAGTTGGCCCGCTTCTTCGTGTTCTCTTGGCCAAGATCTCCTCTCCGGCACGCAATGGCATCGCATTTGCGTTACAGGGGTCTTTGGAGTCCGCTGCGCGCTGAATTGTAAACACCCGTTAGCGCATCGCGACACCGAGGCCTGGAGCATTGATTCCTTTTGGCAACATTTGGACCGGCTGAGGAGAATCCGGACCCTCGAAACCATTGTCGGCCTTACCCTGCACCGAGTTGACATGAGAGGGGGGTAAGCAAAATAGAAGGATATTGTTGGCCGATCAGGGGGAACGGACCTGTACTGTCGGCCTGATCGGACGTTGTTTCGCATTTTGCCCAACTGTCTTCATCTCCGCAAGTTGTATTATCTCACCTGGTTTTGTATGATGGCAGTTATTCCTTCACACCGGCCCCGAAACCGATTCGATGGTTCGGGCGTCGTGCAGGATTGCACGTGCCTCCGATCTCGAGTCGGAACCCTCGGCGCCTATAGACGATTGGTCCCTGTTGGAGGTCATGTCCGGGACGGATTCGGGGCGGCTTTTCTCCTCCGATGAAGATTCACCTTAAGAGTTTGCAGCTACTATGGATGTTCTTCCTTCGACCATCTGTCGGCCAGAAGCCGCAGGAAACGCGTTGATCGTCAGCCGGGATTCGTCGCTGGCGGACGATCTGCAAAGCATTCTGGAGAAAGACTACCGATGCCGCCTCGAACGGGCCGTGTCTTTCTCGGAAGCAGCGACTTTCCTGGACCGCGAGGTTCCCGAGGCGATTTTCGTCGATCTGCGCAAGAGTTCGACGCGCGAGGATCCGTCGGGCTTTCTCGAGCAGTTGACCGAGTGGACCCGCGGTCGGGTTCCCGTCGTCGCGATATCGGAGTCGGGTTACGTTTGCGACTGGGCTGCCATTGCCGACCTGATCGTAAGCGGCCACCTGCACCTTCCGCTGGACCGGGGGCAGTTGACGCAGCTCATGGAGGTCGAGTTGGGCCGTGCGATGTTCGAGGCGCCCGACTGCCTCCGGGTTCCGAAGGTCCTCCGCGGCCGAACGGTCGAGTGCCGGACCTATTCACCCGACATGGCGGAAATGCTCGACGACGTCGCCATGATGGCGGCACACGACGTCACCCTACTTCTGGTGGGCGAAACGGGAACCGGCAAGACAACGCTGGCGAAATTAATTCACGAGTTATCGCCGCGGCATGAAGATAACCTTTTGACCCTGGCTTGCGGGGCCATTGCGCCGGACCTGATCGAGACCGAGCTGTTCGGGCACGTCAAAGGCGCCTTCACCAGCGCCGAACGGTCGAAGATCGGCAAGTTCGAGGCTGCCCGCCGGGGAACCCTCCTGTTGGACGAGATCGACGTGCTCAACCCGGCCCAGCAGGTGAAGCTGCTGCGCGTGATCGAAACGGGAGAGTTCGAGCCGGTCGGTTCCAACGAGACGCGGAAGTTCGATGCCCGGCTGATCGTCGCGTCCAACGTCGATCTGAAGGACTTGATGGAACGCAACGAGTTTCGGGCCGACCTGTACTATCGGCTGAACGTCATGGAGTTCCACTTGCCCGCGTTGCGGAACCGGCCAAGAGATATCGTTCCCTTGGCCCTGGGCTTCGTGGAGGAATTGTGTCAGGCCCACGGCGTCCACATTCGCCGGGTCCACCCGGAGTTCCTCAGTTGTCTCAAGGGATATGACTGGCCGGGGAACATCCGGGAGTTGAAGAACTACGTGCGGCGCGCGGTGCTGTTCTGCCGGACGGGGGAGCTGACCCCCAAAGACCTGGCGCCCCACATGCTGGCTGCCATCCGGCGGCGCGACGCTGCCTCCGACGAGAACGAAGACGCTCCGATAATCGATCGGAACAGCTCGCTCTGCGACCGAGTCGCCGCAAGCGAGAAGGCAATGCTCGAAGAGGCCCTGCGTAAGCACAACAACAATCGAACCGCCACGGCAAAAACGCTCGGCTTAAGCCGCGTGGGTCTCTACAAGAAGATGCGCAAATACGGCATGATTGACCGCCGTAATTAGTTTGCGCCGTTTGTGCAGGGGGCATCGTCGGCCCGCCCAAGCGGCCGGGCCTTCTTCGCTCCCGATCTCGGAGCCCGGCCACTTCCGCGCGAGCGCGCGTCCGATCAAGTGCCGGCCCCCGCTCTCGCCTGCCCGCCGCGATGGGGACTGCCTTGGATGCTCCGTTGACCATTGCTCCCACCCCCGGTTGACCTGCGCACTCGGGGATGCCCTAATGAGAATCGAAGGGAGCAGTGCAGGTGACCGTTCACCGGCGACTGTTCCAATTCTCTCGGCACAGAGGGGGGCTTGCCCAATGGGCGCCATGATCTTCAGCCTTACTGCCAGTGGCGTGCTGTTACTGACAGCCGGGCTGCACGCCGAAGCTGCAGGCGAGGCCACACTGTGCGAATTGCGGATCGGCGGGCATTCGATCGTCGAGCTTACGCTGACGGAACGGGCGAAGTTGTCGCAGTTCCGTTTCGAGAACCCGGGCGAGACCGTCAGGCTGCCCGCCGGCCATTATCGCGTGCAACACGTCGAATTGCAGGACGGTTACGTCATGATCCCGTGGTACAGCGGGTTCGAGGAATGGTTCGAGATCTCGCGCGAGGGGCCGAATGAACTGGTCGTCGGCGCGCCGCTCTATTCCACAGCCACGGGGAATCGCTACGGTGCATTCCTGCGACTCGACTACGACGTGGTCGACGGCGCCGGCCGGAGCTATCGGCAATTGGGCAGCCTCGTGGATGTCCAGCCCCCGCCGCCGCGGTTCGAGATCCTGAAGGACGGCGAGGCGATCGGCTCCGGCTCGTTCGAGTATGGATGAGGCGGCACCTGCACGTGCTCGTGGCGAGTACCCATGACAGTCGGCGCCGGCGAACTGGAGGTCCGCGTATCGCACGATCTCGGTGCGTTGGGTGCCGAGGAGGTCAGGCCGGTGTTCTTCCAATGGCGCTGGTACGACAACGCGCCCATGCTGCCGCTGTGGCTTGGCCTGGCGCTGCTTCTGACCGTCCCCCGGCAGAACCGGCACTGGCAGGCATGGACCATCCTGGCCCTGCCGCTACCGGCCGCGGCCCTGCAATTGTTGTTCTTCGTTCCGGGGTTTGACCAGTCGGTGGGTTTCGATTCCTTCGTGCAATTCACCGTAACGATTGCGGTTGCCTGGTCGGCCGTATGGCTGTTGGTTCCGTACCTGCCCACCCGGCGTCGCGCGGCAGGGTTCTTCTCGGCGCTGGCGGTCATGTTGGCCGCCGGCTTGACCGCCTACGTGGGCTACTTCGGCGCCTGGGTTTCCATGGATCAATTCACGCTGCTTGGCTTCTGGTGCATCGGATGCCTGGCCTTGCTGGGAGGCATCATGCTCAGTGGCGTCAGTTGTCGGGGAGACTATCACCCTGCAAGAATCGCCATGTGGCTGGTCCTGTGGCTGCCGCTGATCACGGCCGTGTGTCTGCTTGTCTTGTTCGGCGTCCTGTTTCTGCCAATGGCGGCGGACCTCGGGTTTGCGCTGGTGATGATGATGGCCGTGTCGGCCCTGTTTTCCACGGTGTTCATGGCCGCTTTCCTGTACGCCGTCAATGCCCCCGTCCTGCTCTTGGCCGGCCTGACCGACTGCTACGGCCGGCGGCTGCAGAGCCTGGCGATTCACGAGAGGACCGGCGGCCTCGTTTCCATTGACTCCAGCCCTGCCGGCACATCGGCGCCTGTAGACGATACCTCGCTCGAAGCCTGAGCTGGGCCGGACTTTCGTGAGGCGGCTGGCGCGGCGCTGCGCGTCAGGCCGTCAATTGTCTCCCCACCCTCTTGCGGGGAGTGCGCGTCCTTGCGAGAATCGAGCGATCGCACACTCCACAGACCCGCGCTCCATGCTACTGACAATAACCACCACGCACCGGCCGGCCACCGACCTGGGTTACCTCCTACACAAGAACCCGGCGCGTTGCCAGAGCTTCCCGCTGAGCTTTGGAAGCGCCCACGTGTTCTACCCGGAGGCGTCCGAGGATCGCTGTACCGCTGCGGTACTTTTGGACGTGGACCCCGTGGCGATGGTTCGGGGAAGGGGCGGCATGGCTCACACGATGCTGGCTCAGTACGTCAGCGATCGCCCTTACGTGGCCTCGTCGTTTATGAGCGTGGCCATTGCCCAGGTGCTGGGGCCGGCACGCGACGGCCGCTCGAAGGAACGTCCCGAACTGGCCGCGACGGCAATTCCACTGGTAGCCGCCATCGAGGTGCTTCCCTGTCGTGGTGGGGACGATCTTCTCCACGAGATCTTCGATCCGCTGGGTTACGAGGTGCAAGCTGCCCGCTATCCACTCGACGAGGCGTTTCCCGATTGGGGAGCCAGCCCCTACTACTCGCTCACGCTCTCGAAGACGACAACCCTCGGTGAGTTGCTCACCCATCTGTACGTGTTGATTCCTGTGTTCGACAACTTCAAGCACTATTACGTGGGCGACGATGAGTTGGAAAAGCTCTTGAAGCAGGGCGCGGGTTGGCTGGCGTCGCACCCGAAACGCGAGGCCATTGTCCGCCGTTACCTGAAGCATCGGCGCAGTCTTGCCAGGCAGGCAATCGAGCGGCTGGCCGAACAAGAAGACCAGCCTGCGGAGGAGTTCCTTGTCGAAGCCCGCGACGAGAGCCGCGAGGAATCGCTGGAAGAACCGATCAGCCTGAACGAACAGCGGTTGGCTTCCGTCACCGCTGCCTTGAAGGCGTCGGGCGCGAAACGCGTCTTGGACCTCGGATGCGGCGAGGGGCGTCTGTTGCGGGCATTGACCCAGCAGAAGCAGTTCGAGGAGATCGTCGGCGTCGACGTGTCGATCCGGGCATTGGAAATTGCCGCCGAGCGGCTGCGGCTGGACGATCTGCCCCCGCGCCAGAGAGAGCGCATCCGCCTGATGCATGGTTCGCTGATGTACCGCGACAAGCGGCTTTCAGGGTTCGACGCCGCGGCCGTGGTCGAGGTGGTCGAGCATCTCGACCCGCCCCGCCTGGCCGCCTTTGAGCGGGTTGTGTTCGAGTGCGCGCGACCTGAAACGGTGGTGCTGACGACACCCAACCGCGAGTATAACGTTGCGTGGCCCAATCTCGCCCCCGGAGCACTTCGGCATGAAGATCATCGATTCGAGTGGACCCGCGCCGAGTTTCGAGCATGGGCAAGTGGCGTAGCAGAACGATACTGCTATCGTGTAGAGTTCCTACCCGTGGGACCGGAAGACGCTGAACTCGGCGCGCCGACGCAAATGGGGGTGTTCTCGAAAGACCTTCTCGCTGAGGCCATCAAAGCTGTTTCACCACCTCCCAGTGACTAAGCTCGGCGTTTCGTGCAAGTGGCAACGGCGAACTGGAATAATGGCCGCGTATCATGCAAATCGAAGTTCCCAACCTCTCACTCATCGTCCTGATTGGCCCTTCGGGCTCAGGCAAGAGCACGTTCGCAAGCAAGCACTTCTTGCCCACCGAAGTCCTGTCGTCCGACGCGTGCCGGGGAATGGTGTGCGACGACGAGAACGACCAGGCTGCGACCAACCAGGCGTTCGAATTGCTGCATTTCATCGCGCGGCAGCGACTAGCACTGGGACGCCTCACTGTCGTCGACGCCACCAACGTGCAGCCGGAAGCCCGCAGGCCGCTCGTCCAACTCGCCCGGGAATGGCATTGCATCCCTGTGGGAATCGTGTTCAACCTGCCGGAGAAGGTCTGCCAAGAGCGGAATCGGGGGCGTGAGGACCGCAGCTTTGGGCCGCATGTGATCCGGCAGCAGCGGTCGCAGTTGCGGCGGTCGCTGCGCGGGCTGAAGCGGGAGGGGTTTTCGCACGTGTTCATTCTCGGTTCGCCCGAGGAAGTGGAAGCGGCAACCATCCGGCGGACACGGCTCTGGAACGACCGTCGCGACGACCATGGGCCGTTCGACGTCATTGGCGATGTGCACGGCTGCTGCGATGAGTTAGAGAAACTGCTTCAGAAGCTCGGATACGTACCGGCCGAACGCACGGATGGCGATCCGGTCTGGGGAAGCCGGTTGTACCGGCATCCCGCTGGCCGGAAGGCGGTGTTTCTGGGCGATATTGTGGACCGGGGGCCGAGAATTCTCGATACGCTCCGGCTGGTGCGCAATATGGTGGCCGACGACTGCGCACTGTGCGTGCCCGGCAATCACGACATGAAGCTATTGAGGAAGCTGACCGGCAGGAAGGTGCAGGTCACGTATGGCCTGGCTGAGTCCTTGGCGGAAATCGAGGCCCTACCGGACGAGATTCGCCGGGAGTTCGTCCGGCAAGGAGCCGAGTTCCTCGATTCGCTCGTGAGCCATTACGTGCTGGACGGCGGCCGGCTTGTGGTCGCGCACGCCGGTATGAAAGAGGAAATGCAAGGCCGCGGCTCGGGCAAGGTGCGGGGATTTGCCCTGTACGGCGAGACGACCGGCGAAACCGACGAGTTCGGCCTGCCAGTGCGCTACAACTGGGCGGCTGAATACCGGGGACAGGCGACCGTGGTGTACGGCCACACCCCCGTCCCCCAGCCCGAATGGCTCAACCGGACGACAAACATCGACACCGGTTGCGTATTCGGCGGAAAGTTGACCGCGTTCCGCTGGCCGGAGCGGGAGTTTGTTGCGGTGCCCGCCGCCCGCACTTACTGCGAATCGGCCCGGCCGTTCTTGCCCGAACAGCGTGACACGTCGGCCTTGAGCAGTCAGCAGCTTCACGACGATTTGCTGGATGCAGAGGACGTGCTCGGGAAGCGGATCATCTCGACGCGGCTTCGTTCCAGTGTGACGATCCGGGAAGAGAATGCCGTAGCCGCCCTGGAGATCATGAGCCGGTTCGCCGCGAATCCGAAGTGGCTCATCTACCTGCCGCCCACGATGTCGCCGTGCGAAACGAGTGACCGGGACGGCTTTCTGGAGTATCCGAACGAGGCGTTTGCCTATTACCGGTCGCGCGGCGTATTGCAGGTGGTGTGCGAAGAGAAGCACATGGGCTCCCGGGCCGTGGTCGTCGTGTGCCGCGATGAAGAGGTGGCGGTCCGCCGATTCGGAGTTGCCGGCGGCGAAGCAGGAATCGTATGCACCCGAACCGGCCGGCGCTTCTTTCCCAACGGCGACCTGGAAACAGCGTTGCTCGCCCGGCTCCGCGCCGCGCTGGACGCCGCCGGCTTCTGGACGCAATTCAGTACCGACTGGGCCTGCTTCGACTGCGAACTGATGCCGTGGTCGGCCAAGGCCCAAGAGCTTCTTCGCTCGCAGTATGCCGCTGTAGGCGCTTCCGGGCGGGCGTCGCTGCCGAAGGCCGTTGCCACACTGCGGCGGGCGGCGGAACGGCTGGCCGGCCATGGAAGACCCTCAACCGATGCGGGGCAATCGGCCTACACGTCGGACGTCGACGGCCTCCTGCTCCGCTACGACCACCGCGGTGAGGCGATTCAGCGGTTCGTGGAAGCGTATCGGCACTATTGCTGGCCCGTCCGGTCGCTCGACGACCTGAAACTGGCCCCGTTCCACCTCATGGCGACGGAGGGCAAAGTTCACGTCGATCAGAGCCATGTCTGGCACATGGAATCGCTCGCTGCTATTTGCCGTCATGGCCCGGCACTGTTGGTTGCCACTCCATTTCGGATCGTCGATCTTGCTGATCCGGAAAGCGAGGCAAGAGGCATCGAATGGTGGCTCGAACTGACCGGGCGGGGCGGAGAGGGCATGGTGGTCAAGCCGCACCAGTTCATTTCCGCAGGTGCAAAGGGGCTTGTGCAGCCGGCCGTGAAGTGCCGGGGCTGCGAGTACCTGCGGATAATCTACGGGCCGGAATACGCATTCGAAGAGAACCTTTCCCGTCTGCGAAAACGCGGCCTGGCCACGAAGCGGTCCTTGGCCCTTCGGGAGTTTGCGCTGGGCATCGAAGCCCTCGAACGATTCGTGCGCCGGGAACCGCTCCGCCGTGTCCACGAGTGCGTTTTCGGCGTTCTGGCCCTGGAAAGCGAGCCGGTAGACCCGCGGCTGTAGAGAACTGGGGGGAACTCACGTGCGGCCCGTCGCGAGTGCCAGTACGACGTAGGGACTTCGCTTGCTTGGCACCACCCTACATCGTCATGAATAATCCGGGCTAGCGCCAGTACGACGTAGGCATCCAGGTCGGCCAGCAGAAATGACAAGCTGGAAGCTTATCCCACGGTTGCCACCGACGGCATCTTGCCGGCGGCTGGAAGGCGGGGTACGATAAGGAACCCCTGAGATGGCGACGTTGTGACTGAAACTCCCTGAGATGAGATTCGCCTGATGAAGGACATGGCCAAGCGGCGCAGGATTATGGCACGATCGATGCAGTTGGGACACTGTATTTGCGATCCGAAGAAACCCTGCCCGTGCGATGTTTTCCGTGAACAAGACCTGTGCCCGTGCGCCGGCGAGAAGCCCGAGGTGCCGGCAGGCCCGGTGCGGCTGACCAACCTGGTGGACCGGCCGGGCTGTGCGTCGAAGATCGACGCGGAGTCGCTACGGCGAATCCTTGCCGGGCTGCCGGCCTCTGACGATCCACGCGTGCTGGTCGGCATGCCCGCCGCCGATGACGCCGGCGTGTACCTGCTGAACGACCAGGAGGCAATCGTACAGACGGTCGATGTCTTCTCGCCTTCGGTCGACGATCCGTACACGTTCGGACAAATTGCCGCGGCCAACTCCGTCAGCGACGTGTACGCCATGGGGGGCCGGCCCCTGACGGCACTGTCCATTGTGGGGTTTCCGATCGGCACCGTACGCGATGAAGTTCTCCATGAAATCCTGCGCGGCGGGATCGACAAGATGAACGAGGCGGGCGTGGCGGTCATCGGCGGCCACAGTATCAACGACCGGGAAATCAAGGCCGGATTCGCGGTCACCGGGCTGATCCATCCCGAGAAGATTGTCTCGAACGCGGGCCTCAAGCCGGGCGACCAGCTCGTGCTGACCAAGCCGCTTGGGACCGGCTTGCTGGCGTTTGCGGGGCAGATTGGCCGCGCCCCGGACGGTTCACTCGCAGCGGCTGCCCGGAGCATGGCCCGACTGAACCGGGATGCGGCGCGCCTGATGGTCGAGTTCGGTGCCCACGCCTGCACCGATGTGACCGGGTTTGGGCTGATGGGGCACCTTGCCGCCATGGCCTCCGCCAGCGGGGTTGACGTGCAGATTGCCTGGGACGATCTGCCCGTACTGCCCGGTGTGCTTCAGTGCCTGGCCGACGGTATCGTGCCCGGGGCCGTGGAACGTAATCGGGAAGCGTCGGGCGAAAACCTTATGGTTGGCGAAGGGATAGACCAGGTCATGGCCGACCTCTGCTTCGATCCGCAAACCTCCGGCGGCCTGCTCATCGCGATTGCCCGAGAAAAGCTGTCCCCCTTCCTGGATAGGTTGCACGGAGCCGGCGATAGCCGGGCGGCTCGGATTGGCGAGGTTCGCGCCGCGGGCACAGGCCATGTGCTTCTTGAAACCAACGGCAACCGGCCACTTCCGCCCCGACGCCCAAAGCCCCATAATGCCGGGATGGAGGCTTCCAGGAACCAGCCAGCCCCGGAACCTTGCTGCTGCCCGCCGAACGGCGTTCAGGCCGAGGGCTCCGGTTTGGAGGCGCCGGCCGGCGACGTTTCGGAGGCAGAAGCCAGATTCCAGGAGTTTATGAAGGCTGCCAGCGCGCCCGGCGCCCTGGGGGCCAAAACCAAGCAAGCCATGGCGATTGCCCTGTCGGTGCTGAGCAAGTGCGAGCCGTGTGTGAAGAGCCACATCAAGAAGGCGCGGGTGATGGGCTTTTCGCAGGACGAGATCGACGAAGCCGCCTGGATGGCCATCGCCTTCGGCGGCGCCCCTCTGATGATGTTCTACAAACCCCTGCGCCGAACCGAGTGAACACGAACAACTAGCAACGAATTCCCGGAGGTGATTGGTGCCTGGTGGTGCCCCTGGTCTTCAAAATCAGTGTGGGGTTCGCAAGAGTCCCGGGTGGGTTCGATTCCCATTCACCTCCGCCATTTCTGACATTCAAACCGGCCTGATCCTTTACCCCATTCCGGAGAAGACATTCATGAGAGGACTAATACACTGCCTTGTCGCTGCGGTCGTGGCCGCAGGGTTGCTCTTGCCGGTGGCGCATGTCGGCGCGGAAACGGCCACACTCGAGTTGAAGCGGGTGGGCACTTCGGCCCGACCCCGCTCCGAGGACGCATCGGCCGAGCAACTGTTCCGCATGACCCGGCCCCAGACCGTCTTCGAACAACTCGGGGGCCGGGAAGGAATGATCCGGGGAATGGAACGAGAGGGCGTGCCGAAGTTCTCCGACGTGATCAAGAAGGAGCCGGCCGAGTATGCAGCGGAAAACCCCTTCCGCGGCGTGGTGAAGCTGGGCTCGCACCACTACGGTTTCGTCTTCGATGCTGCCCCGCCGAAGGAGAAAGAGAAAGAGGAACCACCCGCGGAAAAGAAAGAGGAGAAACGCGAGGGCCTCTTCTCCGCGTTGGGCAAGGCGCTAACCGCCCCGCTGACCAAGAAACCGGAAAGCGACAGCCAAGTCCTCAGTTTCACACGACTCTACTTCGACCTGAACCGGAACGGGGACCTGACCGACGACGGAGTGATTGAGGCCGAGTCGGCCCAAGTCTATTCCCCATCGGCAAGCCGGGCTACGTTTCCCATGGTGGAAATAACCCTTGATGTCGATGGCAAGAAGGTAGACTACGCCTTTACGATGAGCGTTCAGGTGAACTCCTCGGACAACTTCGCCTACGCATACGCCATGCTCAATGCAGCGGCTTACCGCGAGGGCGAGATCGATCTGGACGGGCAGAAACGCCGCGTGGTGCTGGTCGATTTCAACAGCAACGGCCGCTTCGACGACGCATTCCACATCGACGAGAGTGAGCAATCCGACAGCGGGCCGATCTACCCGGAAATCGGCGATATGCTCTACATCGACCCACAGCCGGCCGCCCGGTATCGCAGCCCGTACGATCCGACGACCAGCGGCGACCAATACTACGTGGGCAAGCTCATCGCTTACGAGGGCCGCTTTTTCGAGCTGAGGGTGGACCCCAGCGGCGAGGAACTCTCGATGACGCCGTCTTCGCTGGCGGCCGGCTACGCGGTCAATCCGAACCACGGGGCCAGGGCCATCGTGTATGGCGAGCATGGAATCCTGGAAATCGCCTTCGACGACGAGGGCAATGCCGTGCTTCCGGAGGGCGTCTGGAGGCTTCTTTCCTACACCTTGCTGCATGCGGAGGTCGATAGTCAGGAAGCTGGCCTCAGCCCCGAGTCGTCCCGTCCGATAGGCCGGCCCACGATGGTCTCGGCTCGTGCGGGCCGCGACGTTAAGGCGGTCAGAATTGCCGACGGCAAGACCACGAAGATGACGTTCGGCCCGCCGTTCATGCCGCAGGTGGACGCATCGCCGTCGCACCGGGGCGACGGGACGCTATCGCTGCAAATGAGCCTCGTCGGCGCCGGCGGCGAAGTGTGCAGTAGTATGATCATCGACGGCAGGCGGCCGCCGCAGCCGGAGTTCACCATTTCCACGAAGGACGGTGAGGAGGTGGCCAGCGGCAAGTTCTCCTATGGATGAGGCTTCACTTGCGGGTACTCGTGGCGAGTACCATCCGACCCGGCCGACGAATATCACATCACCGTCCGCATGGACGCCGGCCCCTTTACCGTGAACAAAGAGAACCGTAGCGTGATCCGCACTGCCGGACTGAAGCAAGGCCGGTAGCCGACAGCCTTCACTTCGCCTTCGGCTTGAAGATGACTGTGGCCAAGGGCGGAAGCGTGATTTCGAGGGTCGCCGGCCGGCCGTGACTGGGCGTGTCCTCGGCCTCAACGCCGGGGAAGTTTCCCATGTTGCTGCCCGCGTAGTGGAGCGAATCGCTGCTGAAGATCTCCTGGTACCATCCGGCGTGCGGTACGCCCACGCGGTGCTTCTTGCGCGGCACGGGTGTGAAATTGCAGCCGACCACGAGGAAGTCGCTGGGGTTTCGGGCCTTGCGAATGTACGTGAACGTGCTCTCGCTGTAGTTGTGGCAGTCGATCCATTCAAACCCGGCCCCGTCGAAGTCGAGTTCGTGCAAGGCGGGCTCCCGGCGGTAAAGCCAGTTCAAGTCGGCCACGAGTTTCTTCACGCCCTGGTGCGACTCCCACTGCAACAGGTCCCATTGCAGGTTCGTGTCGTAGTTCCATTCGAGCCATTGGCCGAAGTCGCCGCCCATGAAAAGCAGCTTCTTGCCCGGATGCGTCCACATGTAGCTGAACAACAGCCGTAGATTGGCGAACCGCTGCCATAAGTCGCCGGGCATCTGATCCAATAGCGATCCCTTGCCGTGAACGACCTCGTCGTGCGAGAGCGGCAGTACGAAGTTCTCGTGGAACGCGTAGATAAGGCTGAAGGTCAACTCGTCGTGGTGATACTGCCTGTGGATCGGCTCATGGCGCATATAGCGGCGGGTATCGTTCATCCAGCCCATGTTCCACTTCAGGCTGAACCCCAGTCCACCCAGGTACGTCGGCCGTGAGACGCTCGGCCACGCCGTCGATTCTTCGGCAATCGTCAGGGCGCCTGGGTGTTGGAGATGAACCTGCTCGTTGAACTCCTTCAGCAGCGAAATGGCCGGGAGGTTCTCGCGGCCGCCGAATTCGTTGGGAATCCAGTCGCCCGGCTCACGGCTGTAGTCGAGATACAGCATCGACGCCACCGCATCGACTCGCAGCCCGTCAATGTGGTACTTGTCGAGCCAGAACAAGGCGTTGGCAATGAGGAAATTGCGGACCTCGTGCCGACCGTAGTTGAAAATGTGCGTTCCCCAATCGCGGTGCTCACCCTGCCGCGGGTCGGCATGCTCGTACAGGGCGGTGCCGTCGAAACGGCGCAATCCGTGACCGTCGCGGGGGAAATGGGCCGGCACCCAGTCGATCACCACGCCGATGCCGTTCTGGTGCAACAGGTCGACGAAGTACATGAAATCCTGGGGCGTGCCGTACCGGCTGGTCGCCGCGTAATAGCCGACCGTCTGATAGCCCCAGCTCCCCGAAAACGGATGCTCGCTCACCGGGAGCAGTTCCACGTGCGTGTAGCCCATCTCCTGGCAGTATTCCACGAGCTGGTGGGCCAGTTCGCGGTACGAAAGCCAGCGGGTGGGATCGTCGGCAGGCCGCTTCCAACTTCCCAGATGGACCTCGTAGAACGAAAGCGGTTTGTGGAGCCAGTCGGCATCGCGGCGGCGCGCCATCCACTCGGCATCGTGCCATTGATAGCGGCTCAAGTCGGCCACTTTAGAGGCCGTCTGGGGCGGCACCTCGGCCGCAAATCCGTACGGATCGGCCTTTTCCAAGACCTCGCCGCCGTGACGTATGTGGAACTTGTAGAGCGTGCCTTCGCCGAGCCCCGGAACGAAAAGCTCCCACAGGCCACTGGGGATGTGCTTCCGCATAGGATGCCGCCGGCCGTCCCATCCGTTGAAATCGCCCACGATGCTCACGCTGTTGGCATTGGGCGCCCAAAGGGCAAAGTTCACGCCATCGACGCCGTCGATGCTGCGAAGCTGAGCGCCCAGCCGGTCGTAGATTCGCCAATGCCGGCCCTCGCCGAAGAGGTAAAGGTCGTAATCGGTCAGCAGGTGGGGGAATGAATACGGATCGTGCATGGTCGTTTGCTCCCCTCGCTGGTCGGCGGTTCGAATCAGGTATCGTGCGGCAGGCTCGCCGTTGGGCACCGGACAGAGGGCCTCGAACAAGCCGGCAGGATGAATCCTGCGCATCGGCCGAACGGTCTCGGCATGGGCGCGGTCGACCACCCAGGCCTGCTCGGAGTGTGGCAAAAACGCCCGCACCGCCAAAGTCCGGCGGCCATTGTCGGAAACCTCATGCGGTCCCAAGACCTCGAACGGATTCTCGTGTCGGCCCTCAATCAGTTGTCCAATGGTGTCTAAACCCACGGATGTACGCACAAGCACCTCCTTGCGGGGCAATTTCTTTGTGATGCCTCAGCCGAACCTCCCTGCAACGTCTACCCAGGCTGGGGAATTATCCTGGCAACGGCAAGCAGTAGTATCTGAGCGCTGTATTTTATCCAATTGGCAAAGCCTCCGCGAACCCCCACCCTTCGCGTTTTCTTGAGGAACCGATGATGCCCGACGGATCCGCCATGCGAAGCGTCGACGCGGCGTATCCCGCAAGTGAACCGGTGAATCTGCATTGCTCGGTCCAGTCGCTGCCACAATTCGGCGTGTTTTATGGCGACCAACTGACCAAAACACTCCCATTGCCAACCGTTCTCTCGCCACTCCGGTAACCCGTAGACAATCCCGTGTCTTAGGAAACGGCTACACCCGTAGGCGGTTACGAAGGAGGGCTGATCCAAGGCTTCAAGCCCACGGATAAGTGTGAGTAATTCGAGCTGTTCGCCGGTCACGTTGGGTTCGCAGTCTTCGACTGTCAAGACCCGATGCCCGTCTGAGGGCCGAAGTGTGAAACACCATGCGTGGGGATTCTCTCCACGCGGCACCTCGAGCGTGAGTTGGTATCGTGGCAGTGCCGTTTGAGCCCCTGAATCGGACTCCAACACCGGCCGGGTAGGAACTCCCGCCTGCAGTTCACCCGAACCAAGGGAAGACTCCGGCAGGCAAACATTCGCGCGGGCCGTGTCTCTCGCGGCACCGGACTCTGGGAGTTCGGATACAGTCTGTGCAGTCGTCATCGCGGAGTTGCCGGAGCGGACCCGGAGGGAGGGAAGGTCACTCTTCTGCGTCAAGGCTTTCTCATTCAGTATCGGGGACTTATCCTTCCCAACTTTACTTGACTATATTTTTAACCTAAGCTGTGTAGTTTCACTTTTGCATTTCATGCACTAACCCGGATTACTCACGAAAGGCAGGGTAGGTCAAACAAGCCGCTTCTTTGGTGGTCCATCGGCCGCTCCTGCCGGCGTGCATCCATGCAACGGGCTGTAAATCAGGTTGGTTGCGGCTTGTGCGGGCCCACCAACGACCCGCGCGACCTTGCCCCCCCTACGTATATGGATAAGCCTGCCCAGTGGCTAAAGTGGCACGACCAAATGGGTGGCCATTGGCTCAGTTCTATTGCGTGCGTACAATTTCAGAAGGTCGCGCGGTTACTCGGGTTTCCGCATGGCGACTTGGACCCCCAATGGGAGATGAACCAACTATGTCTATTGTGCTCACCGAAAAGGCCGCAGGCGAAGTGAAACGGTATATGCAACAGCAGAACCTTGAAGAGGGTGCTTTCCTCAGAATGAGCGTAACCGGCGGCGGTTGCTCCGGCCTGCAATACAGCCTCGGCTTTGAGACCGATTTCGACCCGAAGATCGACGCGAAGTACGAGCAGCACGGCGTTTCGGTTATTACCAGCAAAAAAATGGCCCTGCACCTCGATGGTACCACCATCGACTTTCAGGACGGCCCAACCGGCCGCGGATTTGCCATTGAGAACCCAAACGTGCCGCGCACCGGCGGCTGCCCCGGCTGCCGCGGCCATTAGGAGCCCGATCGGCGTTGTCCGAAGCGAGGCCGCATGATTGCTAGGGCCACGATCAACGGCACAAGGACCAGGAAGAGCTTCGGTCTGAGTGCCACCAGGACGAGTGCCACTAAGGTGGTACTCAAAATCCACCGCGGCAGGCGCTGAAGATCGTCCCAAGCCATCCAAAGGGCAGTCGTCAAAGCCCCCATTCGGACGCAGGCCGGCAGTACCCAGGCACGCAGATTGTCCGTCATCGGTGGCCAAAGCGAGAAGTAGACCGCTCCGGTTACCAGGATCGCGGCGAGTATTCCAAGAGCGGTTTGTCGCATGCCAACCATTATAGCATGACCGGGAACAACGAGCATACCAGCACTCGGCTCCAACAGCAGCTTGCCTTTGTACGCGAGGTCGATGGGCTGAAGCACGTTCTCCGCCGGACCTGGCTGCTTGACGGTTCGCGTCTGGAGAACGATGCCGAGCATTCATGGCATCTTGCCCTGATGGGCCTCCTCCTGCCCGAATATGCAACCGAGGAGATCGACGTACTGCGCGTGATGAAGATGGTGGTGATCCACGATCTGGTCGAGATCGACGCAGGCGATACGTACGCTTACGACTCGGCAGGAAGGGTGACCCAGGCGGAGCGGGAACGGCGAGCAGCCGATCGGCTCTTCGCCCTGCTGCCCGCCGATCAAGGCCGGCAGGTTCGCGCTCTGTGGGAAGAGTTTGAAGCCCGCGAAACCGCCGAGGCTCGCTACGCCGCGGCATTGGACTGTTTCCAGCCGATGATGCACAACTACTTCACCGAAGGCCGCGCCTGGATTCAGCACGGCATCACGGCCGACCAGGTCATGGCCCGATGCCGCCCGATTGCCGATGGCGCCCCCGGGCTCTGGCAATATGCCCAGCAGCTTATCGCCGACGCCGTTACCCGCGGCTATCTCGCCCCGCCGCGCTAGCGGTTGCCGTAACGGTTGCCGGTAGGGTGCGTTCCGGCGCCAGAGGGCTCCGCTGCCACTCGACGCCCAGCATGACGACGTTGATCCCGGAACCGATTCCGAGCAATCCCACGCGATCGCCTCGCCGCAAGTGCCTCGCTTCAATGCCCAGGGCCGCACTGACGGGCAGCGCCACGGACCCCGTGTTTCCGAGCCATTCGAACGTCGAGAAATCCATAGCCGGGTCCAGCCCCAGGGCCTCGAGCATTAGCCGATGATGCGTTCGCCCAACCTGGTGGCAGAAGGTCTTGGCCAAGACGTCGCGATCCCAGTCGACGGAGGCCAGGAACTGCTCGAAGGCTCCCCGGGCCACGGCAATTCCCTCGCGCATGAGGGCCTCACTGTCGGTTTCCATGAACTCGGTGAGCCCCTCGCTCTGGCACAGGCGGCAGCCATTGGTGTTCGTCCGGAACGCGCCGCCCAGCAGTCGGTTCCCGGTACGGCTCAGTTCACGGTCGCACAGCACGACTGCCGCACTGGCCGATCCTATGGTCAGGGAAGCAAAGGCGGGTTTGATGTCGTTGCGCGAAAGCGACTCCTGGGCATTGAGCCGCTCGATGGTCGTCTCGACCAGGTTCCGGCTGCTTTCCGTTCCGACGACCACGCCCGCACGAATCTGCCCGAGTTCGATCATGCAGGCGATCTGTACGATTCCATTGAGCAGGCCCAGGCAGGCGTTGGACACATCGTACACCAGGCAGTCGGGCGAAAGGCCCAGCCCATGATGCACGCTGCACGCGGTGGCCGGTTCAAGGAAGTCGCGGCAGACGGACCCGTGGACAAGCGTCCCGATATGCAAGCGGTCGATTCCCGCTGCGCGGATGGCCTTCTCGGCTGTCTCGACGCTCTTTTCGCTGGGCGGCATGCCGGGGGGCCAGAAGCGCCGCTGGCGAATGCCGGTCATCAGTTCCAAACGACCCTCGGGTAGGCGCAGCCGCTGGTAAAGCGGCTCGAGGCGAGACTCAATCTCGGCGGAACTCACCACTTCCTCCGGCAAGGTACAGCAGATTGCCTCAAGGCAGACGTTTTGAAATTGCATTTCGGCCATGGAAGACGGCGGCACCTTTACGCGGGATGGGAAAACTCTATGTTCAGTGTATCAGGATGGCCGCGCGCAGTGAAGCAGCCCCGCGCGTGCGGCGAGGTTTTCCGTCCACAATCGCGGCGACCGGAACGAGCATTGGTAGACCTTTCTATTGCGGGTTGCCACATTGCTAGCAGTGATTTCATCGCAACATGTAGTGCTTGTGGTCACAAGTGTGCCCAAAATACAGAAAGTACTTGCCAAGCTTTCCTGACCCGCATAGACTCATC
This sequence comes from Thermoguttaceae bacterium, assembly GCA_034005525.1. Lineage (GTDB taxonomy): Bacteria > Planctomycetota > Planctomycetia > Pirellulales > Thermoguttaceae > PWXP01. The sequence continues at coordinate 30,678 of JAVEUP010000086.1, forward strand.
CCCGACTTGCACTCCAACCGGCGCGAGGACGCCAAGTACGCAGGAGTTTCGAGGCCAACGATAGGGACATCGATTCCGGGAGTCGTGCCCGAAATGCGGACACGGCAACGGCAGGAAGGTCTGTGACCGAGACGGCAGGGAGCGCCGCTCTCCACCGGCCCCTCATGACTCGTATGCAACAGTTCCGGAGGGAGCTGCCGTGCATGGGCGGGTTGTCTTTCTTGTCGCGCCGATCTGTGGTTTCGATCCGACCCTGGTGGATGCCGCCGCCCGAATTCCCGCGGTCACCTGAACCAGGCGCAGGACGCGCCCAGGAGGATTGCACGAGATGAACGGAAAACCGGTCATCGGGGTAAATGCCGACTATCGCTCGGCACGCAAGGACGTACCCGCTTTCAGTTTCTTGGCAGCGGGTTACTTCGATTCAATTCAGAAGGCAGGAGGCATTCCAGTTGTGCTTCCGCCTTTGGAGGAGCAGGACGACCTCGACCGGCTACTCGACCTGCTCGATGGCATCGTGCTTGTGGGCGGGGCCGATTTGGATCCCCGCCGCGACGGCTACATGCTTCATCCCTCGGTGCGGCTGATGGACCCGCGCCGCGAGGACTTCGACCGCATGCTCATGCGTTCCGTTGCGCAGCGGAGAATGCCCGTGTTCGGCATCGGCTGCGGAATGCAATTGATCAATGTCATGCTGGGAGGCACCTTGCACTTGCACATTCCGGAAGACCTGCCTCGCGCCCTACCGCATCGCGACAATATCGACCCGGCCCACCGCCACGCGCTGGAGGTTGAGATGGGCACCATCATGGAGCGAGTCTATGGCGAAGGGGAGATACGTGTCAACAGCATGCACCACATGGCCATTGACGACCTGGCTCCCGGCTTCGCCGTCACGGCCCGATGCCCCGATGGCGTCGTTGAGGCCATCGAAAGCACCCGCGAAGACTGGTTTGCCATCGGCACGCAATTCCATCCGCAAAGCGATTCGGCATCGGCCCTCGATCTGCGAATCTTCGAGGAGTTCATCGCAGGAATCACCGGCACAGCGGTGGTCGAGGTCCGCATGGTCGCCTGAACCCGGCGGTCATGTTTTGAGCATGTAGTACATTAGCAGAACTCGCATCGGCTGCGGTTCGCCGCCGTCGACTCGTTGAACCTGTACGATCTGGTTCGAGTAAACGCCAAGTACAAGCCAGCGGCTCAGAGGGTCGGCCTTGGCCAATTCGGGCCCCACCTGGACAATCAGGTTTTTGCCGCCGCCGCCCTGGACTTTCAGGTCTTCGTCGATCTGGAGATTGCCGCTTTCGACGACTTGGAGAATGATCGCGTTCGGGCCCTTCCCCACCACGGTGCCAAACGCGAAGATGCCTTGTCCGGGCTTTTCCTCGGTGTTCCGGGCGAAGCGGTTGACGGCCTCAAACTGCTCGGCCCGGAAATCGATGGCCTCAAGCTTGGCCACCAGTTCATCGGCAGTACGGGCTGCGGTGGCGGCGACCTCTGCCGGAACGTTGCCGGGCTGCTGCTCGACGTGCTTCGCCGCCGTCAGCATTGCAGCCAGGCTCGCAAGCGTGGCATACTGCTCCTTGCTGTCGGGCTGGAAATGGAAGCGTTCCGCTTCGGCAAACAAGTCGCGCAGACGCGCGGGATCCGGTTTGATCTGTTCGACTTCTCCGGCGTCCTGTTTCTGGGCCACGTTGGCGGCCGGCGGCAACGGGGTTGCTTTGTCTTCGGCCGCCAGGACCATTTCGCGCAGGTAGCGCACGTCGCTGGCGTAGCCGAACTCGGCCTGCAAGTGTACGAATGAATTTACACCCAGGACGCGACCCTCTTCGTCAATCAACGGGCCGCCGCTGTTGCCCGGCGAGATTTTCGCGTCATGCTGAATCCAGATCGGAAGAGCACA
>JAVEUP010000087.1:0-32397 GCA_034005525.1 Thermoguttaceae bacterium
CCCCAGTATCGCATCCGCAAACATGGCTTCACCAAGATTCAACAGTTCAGGTTCCTGCTTCGTTTTCACGGTTCCGTCCTCCAAAGTTCCTGGGATTGGCACGATGACCCTACAGGTTCTTACGGACGGATCGAAAGACTTGGCCTGAAGCTGATGTGTTTTGTAAAGTCTTCCAAACACGGGAAAAACGCTGTAACTCCCTTACAACCATAGGCTTCTGCGCCGGACTGGGCCGTCGCAATTGAAAAAATGACAACGTAAATGTGGGCAAACCTAAGGCTTCTAGCCTGTCTTTTCAGCCGACAGGCTGGAAACCTATCCCACGCAATTCGGCAGGTTGTTGTTTCACGCCGCCTAAACCAATTGCAGCAGGTGATGTGCAATGAACGGTCGCTTTCCAAGGCTCTTGGTGACGGGGGTCTTTTACACGGCACTGCTGGGCCTCGGCAGTGCCTTTGGCGAAGAGCCCGGGCCGGGACAGGCGTCCCGTCCGGTTCCGGCGGAAGCAGTCGATCAGCCCAGCAGGACCTACTCGCCGCTGGATGCCGCAGAGGATTCCCACCGTCTTTCCGAAGAGCGGCGCCGTTGGGCAATCGACCGGCAGCTTGAAGTGCTCGATGCCGTTCGTCAAACGCATGCGGGCGCCGTGCCTCGATACGTCGACGTGACGGCTTTGCCCATTTCGCCGGGAGCGGCACGCCGGGCACTTCGCCGGGGATATCTGCCCGGGTATCCTTACCCCTATTCGCCTGGTTATGGCGTTGTCGTTCCGCCAGGGGCATGGCCTGCGGCGCCGTTCTTCGGGTCAGTGCCCTATTATCCCTATGCAGTGCAGCCCCTGGGGCACGAGAAAATATGGACCGGGCCCAACAGCTACATCTACAAACCGCTGTACCCCGAGCAGTTTCAGCCCGCCCCGCTCGAGCCCAGCCGACAACCCACCCCGGCAAGGCGTGAGCCGCAGCGGCCGGATGCGAACGTCGTGCCGCCCCAGGTAGAAGGTCAGGTTCCCGAACAACAGGCACCGCCACCCCCTGGGCGTTCCGGACCCCAGGAAATGTGAATAGGGCATTTCTGTCACTGCCCGGTTCGCCGCGATGGACTTATCCCATCCTTCACTCCCACATGGCGTTTGCGAGAGTGACGGCCACGGGGACAAAGACGATCAGCGGGAGCCAGGCGCCAAGGGCTGGGCTGACCACCAGCATTGCGCCCAAGTGCTGCGAGCCAATAATCGTCAGCAGATAGAGCGTTGTGACGCCGGCGCACAACGCAATGGCCAGAAAGACGTTGCGGTTTTGGCGGGCAACGACCAGGGGCAGGCCCAAGAACAGCAGGGTCATATCAAGCAGCGGAGTCACCATTCGCGTATGAATGGCCACGCGGACGTCGGCCCCGAAGTCGAGGCTGGCGTTATGCAATGCGCGGATCAGTTGCGCAGTCGAGGCAAACTCCCGAAACATCCGGCCGCCGGTCAGTTGGTCGAACGTGATATCGCTGAACACGAAGCACTGGTCGGGTTTCAGCCAGTCGGGGGCGTCGAGTGGAGTGATGACCACTGGCTGCCCGTCCAATTCCAGTGACTGCCGTTCGCCAAGGTCCCGCGGCTGGCTGACACCCTCAAACAAGTACCCACCTGGCCGGTCTCCTTCGGGCGGCAAGTAGAAGGCGTCCTCGGCGACAATCTGCTTGCCGTAGTGCCGTAGGTCGCGCGGGAGGAGAAAACTCGGCCGCTCGATTCGCTTCCGGTCTGCGTAAGTGCGATCTCCTCGCATGAGGATATCAGTTCGATTGTCGTAGCGAGCATCGAGTGCCTGGCCCTTGTCGCCGATCAGATCGCTTGGCTTCCGGGCCATTTCGTCGCGGAACCGGGGGATCACCAGTTCCCGATTGCCGGCAGCCATAAACGTGATGACCACGGCGGCGACGATCAACGGCGCCACGACACGCACGCGGGGTATCCCGGCCGCCATGAGAGCAGTCATCTCGTTGTGACGCTGAATCCAACTCACGGTGAACATGACCGATACGAGGATGAGCAGCCCGGCCGTGCGGTCGAAAAAGAGAATCGCTTTGTAGCCGTAGAAGCTCGTCATGAGTTGGAACAGCCCGCCAGCCTTCTCGCCGCACCGGATGAACTCCTCCAGGTTCGTGAACGCGTCGAACACGATGTACAGCCCCGTCAGACTGAGGTAGCAGACCACGAAGGTCTTCAGGAACTGCTGTAGCATGTAGCGGTCGATGATCCGCACGAAAGGCCTCCTTACATCACGTGCCTTACGGCGCGTGCCAGCGCCGCAATCCCTCGATGAATGCTCTCCAACGCCCGCCGGACGGGATCCACTGGAAGTGTCTCGTGGTCGACGAAACCCGCCGCAAGCGAAACCAGTTCCGGCTGGTCCAGCGTCCTGGCCATTAGCACGCTGGCAATCGTCTCGCCGCCAGCCCACTGAGCGCGTTGGCTCAAACCACGGGAAGAACCAAAATCCGGGTCACTAAAATGGGGCATTAAGGCAACTTGGGGTACGCAGTAAAGCTTAACGAACCTTCCCGCCGCGCGCGGTTCGCCGAGAGCACGCCTGACGTCCCGCCGCGACTCTAGTATAATGGTGTTGAGGGCAAAACGCGAAGTGATGTTTTTGGCTGTGGGAGGCTCGCCTTCACGGTGCCTAGATTGAGCGACGTTCGGAATGCACTGTCTGTCCGTGCCGGCTGGGCGCGTGTTCTGCGAGTTGCGGGTGGTGTTGCGAACCTGGTCTTTCCGCCACATTGCGTTCGGTGCAGTACCGATGTGTCCACAAGCTCCGATTGGGCCGCGGGCGGGCTTCTGTGCCGCGATTGTGCCGATGAACTCGGTCCACAACGCTGGAACTGCTGCCGGCGATGTGGTGGCGAGGTACCGGAATACGACAGCCAGCCGGAGCAGTGTTCCTGGTGCCGCAATTCGAACCTTCAGTTCGATTCGGTTGTGGCACTGGGCAACTATCACGGGCCGCTCCAAGCAGTCGTCACCGCGATGAAGAGGCCCTCGGCCGGGCTGCTGCCGGAGGCCATGGCACGGCTGCTGTTTGAACGACGCGAGGCAGAACTCCGCCAGCTTCGGCCCGATGTGGTCACGGCCGTACCCCTCCACTGGGGAAGGCGCATTAGCCGCGGGGTGAATAGCCCCGAGATCATGGCCGGGGTATTATCACGTCGGTTGGGGGTTCCACTTTCCCAACGGATAGTGACCAGGTGGCGCAACACGCCTCCACAGAAGGAGTTGCCGCCGCAATCGAGATTTCGTAACGTCCGCGATGCATTCGCAGTCCGTGCGAAGTACGATTTACAAGATGCCCGCGTGCTGGTGGTCGATGATACTCTCACGACCGGGGCCACGTGCAGCGAAATCGCCTGGGCGCTGAAGCAGGCGGGGGCAGCGGTGGTCAACGTGGCCGTTTTGGCACGGGCGCAGGGTACAAAGCGTTAGGATTCCTTAGCTGTTTTTACAGAACCGTCTTTTTTCATGAGACCGCATCTTCCCGTTACCGGCGACGCTCGCAACCGTCCGGACCGACCCTTCCGATCGGCCGTGTTTCGCGGTCTGGGCGTCCTGGTGCCGCCGCTGATGACGATTGTCATCTTCGTTTGGGTTGGCAACACCGTCGAGGAGTACGTTTTGCGGCCGGTGACTTCCGGTGTCCGCGAGGCGATATTGTGGCGCATTTCCGATATTCGCGACAATGTGCCATTGGACGACCCCTTGCAGCGTACCGTCCTGATCGACGGCAAGACCTACCGGCGGCTTCCCAACGACACGTTCGTGCCGCTGGGAGTCTACGACAAGGTGCGCAAGAGCTACAGCCGCCGGGAACCGTTTCCGCAAACCGGGGACGCCGTATACCGCGCCTACGTCGATCTGACCTACCTGCGGCCCTACTACGTCTTCCCCTTCTTCCTGTCGGTGTTCGTGCTGCTGTTGTACTTGCTTGGCAAGTTCATGGCGGCGGGTATCGGCCGGTTTTTCTGGCGGTTGTTCGAGCAGGGCATCCACCGCTTGCCGCTGGTGCGCAGCGTCTATTCCTCGGTCAAGCAAGTGACCGACTTCCTGTTCAGCGAGACGAACATCGAGTACACCCGCGTGGTCGCCGTCGAGTACCCGCGGGAGGGCATCTGGTCGCTGGGATTCGTTACGGGCGAAAGCTTGTCGGACATTCGCAGCATTGCCAATGAGCCGGTCGTCTCGGTGCTCATGTGCACGTCGCCTGCGCCTATGACGGGTTTTACCATTACGGTGCGGAAGAGCGAAATCATCGATCTGAACATCACGATCGATCAGGCCCTGCAGTACATCGTCAGTTGCGGGGTGGTCGTTCCGCCTCAGCAACTTACGGAAATGGTCGTACATCGTGACGAATCTGGCCGACTCGACGCAGCCGAAGCAGCGGCTGCTGCCGAGAGTTAGCCGGCCCGGAGCTTCCATACCATGCCGCTTCGCATTGGCACCCGGGAAAGCCTACTGGCCCGCTGGCAGGCCGAATGGGTGGCCGAGCGTCTTCGTGCCGACGGGCGCGAGGTTGCGATGGTGCCCATCCGTACCCGGGGCGACTCGGACCAGCGCGATCCGATCGGCTCGCTCGGCGGTCAAGGCGTGTTCACGAAGGAACTACAGCGGGCACTGCTCGACGGACAGATCGATCTGGCCGTCCACAGCCTGAAAGACTTGCCCACGGACCATGTTCCCGGTTTGCACCTGGCCGCCGTGCCCGAGCGCGGGCCGGTTGCCGACGCCCTGGTATGCAGGGAATCCGGCTCGCTGGCCGAGCTTGCGAACGGGGCCGTGGTTGGCACCGGAAGCCTCCGGCGCCGTGCACAACTGCTGTACCATCGCGGCGACCTCCGCGTGGAGGATATTCGAGGCAATGTCGACACCCGGCTGCGAAAGCTCGATGAGGAACAGTACGACGCAATCGTCTTGGCCGTGGCCGGGCTGAGGCGTCTGGGGTTGGACCATCGGATTACCCAGCAACTGCCGCTTGACGTGATGCGGCCGGCCGTGGGGCAAGGCGCACTGGCCATCGAGACCCGCGCCGACCAACTCGGCGCCATCGAGGCCGTTGCCTCGCTGGACCACAAGGAAACGCACGCTGCCGTCGTGGCGGAGCGGGCAATGTTGGCGGCATTGCAGGGCGGATGCCTTGCCCCGATCGCCGGCTACGGAATCGTCCGGGATACCCGGCTGACACTCTATGGGCGAGTGATCCACCCGCAGGGCAGCGGGGCCGTCGAGGTGAACCTCAGTTCAGACCTTGATGACGCCGCCCCGCTCGGCCGCCGCGTAGCCGAGGCCCTGCTAGCGCAAGGCGCCGGCGAGTTCATTGAAGAAAGCAGAGGAATGTGACAATGGAACCGGAGGGTTATTCAGTAGAAGCAAGACACGCATTCTTCCCTGTAAAGAGATTCCACCGGAATCACCACCAGATTCGAGAGACACAGCCTATGTTCTGCGACAACCAGCAACGCCGCCCCTGGTGGCTGATAACTCTTTCCGCAACGGCCGTCGCCAGTCTCGCCCTCACTGCATGGCCGGCCGGCACGCGCGCTCAGCAGCCGCCCAATTCGGCGGAATCGGATCAGCCTGAAGCAGGCAACGGCGAGGTGAGCCAATCCGACCTGGCCGGCGCGGAGAACCTTTCCCGGGCATTTCGAGCTGCCGCAAAGCGGGTCATTCCGACGGTAGTGACGATCCGAACCGTCACCAAACCGCGATCAATGGAGCAGATCGAACGCGACAGTCCGCGAATGAATCCCTTTGAAGGCACCCCTTATGAAGGTCTCTTCGACGATCTGTTCGAGGACGGCGGCCCCGGGTTGAATATGCCGCGGGCAATTCCCCGCAGGGAAGGAATGGGCTCCGGCGTCATCATCGACCCGGCGGGACTTGTCCTCACGAACAACCATGTCATCGAAGACGCCGACGAGGTGCTGGTCGAACTGGCTGACGGGCGGGAATTGAAAGCATCGGACATCAAGATCGATCCGGAGACCGACTTGGCGGTATTTCGCATCGATGCAGGCGGTCCCTTGCCTGCGGCCGTGCTCGGCGACTCGGACGCCTTAGACATCGGCGATTGGGTGCTTGCCATCGGAAACCCCTTCGAGTTGGAACTGACCGTCAGCGCGGGCATCATTAGCGGGAAGGGGCGCGCCCTGGCCGCCGGGCGCAGGACAAGTTTTCTGCAAACGGATGCAGCGATCAATCCGGGCAACTCCGGCGGGCCGCTGGTCAACCTCCGCGGCGAGGTGGTTGGAATCAACACGGCCATTGCCTCGAACACGGGCGTGAACCAGGGAGTCGGCTTCGCAATTCCCAGCAATCTCGCCAAGTGGGTCAGCGCGCAACTCGTGGAGCGGGGAAGCGTCGAGCGGGCCTACCTGGGTGTTGGTATCGCCGAACTGGACAGCAAGGCGGCCGAGCGGCTGGGCGTGAGTCGACGGGCGGGAGTTCTGGTCACGGAAGTCTACCCGGAAACACCTGCCGAGAACGCCGGTTTTCGGCCCGACGACGTGATCGTCGCCTTTGCCGGCCAGAAGGTCGACAATCCGCGTCAGCTCCAGGCCCTGGTCGAGCGTTCACCGGCCGGCTCCAAGCAGAACGTCAGCATACTCCGCGACGGAAAGGCCACGACCCTGTACGTAGTCATGCGATCGCTGCCGAAGGAGTTTGGCGCGGTTCCGGCACCGTCCCGGCGGGTCCCACCTCGGCCGGAAAACGGCCACAGCAACAATGATTTGGGCTTCAGCACAGCCGAACTGACCCCCGCGCTGGCGAAGCAACTGGGCGCCGAGGACGTTCAGGGCGTTGTTGTTGCAAGCGTCGATCCGTCAGGCATGGCTGCCGCGGCCGGCATCCGGGAGGGCATGCTGATACTTCGGGTCGGCAAAACACCGGTCCGTTCCGTCGACGAGTTTGAAGCCGCCATCGAGAACGAGTCGCTCGACAAGGGCATCCTCCTGCTCATCCGCACGGCCCGGGGGAACCGGTTCATTGCGCTCAGGCGGCCGTGATTCGCGAGCCGAGTTCGCGCGACATGCCGCATCACTGGCGACAGCATTCCCCGCCCGGCTACGGCTCCCACAACGGGGCATCGTCAACACCGTCGGCTTCCGGTGCGTCGAGGACAATCCGCTCGCCGGTCGCGTCGATGGTGACGATTAGCTCAACCATGCTCCATACACCGTCGATCATTCGGCTTTCCGTACGGACGTGCGCACGGCCCTTGGGGCCCTTCACGTCAAAATCGAACCGGGCCTCGCCCTGAGCATTCTCGAAGTTGATTTCCCCTGTCGGGAACCACGTCGCGTCTTCAATGGGCTCGCCGATGGCCTCCCGAACCTGCGCGTCCTCCTGCACCGCTGCCAAAGCCTGCGTGTACGGCTCGCTTGCCTTCATCACCCCGATGCTGAACGTGAATATCCCCGTACAGCAACCCGCACAGATGATGATCGGCAAGACAATGACCAAGGGGATGAACCAGAGCCAGTTCCGCGCGAACCAGCCACGTTGCGGCGGCTCCGCTGTGAATGTGTCCGGATTGTACGATGCCTGGGGTTCGTCGGAATGCATTTTGTGGGTTCCTTGTTGAGGGTTGGGAGTTAGAAGCTGGAAGTTAGAAGCTGGAGGTTGGGAGCTGGGCTACCTCAATATCGCGTGCCTGGTATCACTGGCGCGGGCCGCCGTCATGCAGCGTGGGACCCCCAGCTTCCAACTCCCAACTCCCAACTCCTAATTCCCCGCTCCCAACCCGGCGCGCCAGCGCAGGTAGGCGTCGAGGAAGTCCTGGATGTTGCCGTTGAGCACGCTATGAAAGCTCGTAGCGGCATGGCCTGTACGGGAGTCCTTCACGCGTTGGTCTGGATGCAGGAAGTAGCTTCGAATTTGTGAGCCGAAGCCTACCTTGGGCATATTGCTGTACTTGGCCGCCACTTCGGCCTCGCGTTTTTCCTCCTCAATGGCAGCCAGCTTCGCACGAAGCATCTTCCATGCGGTGGCCCGGTTCTTGTGCTGGCTGCGTTCGTTCTGGCATTGCACGACCGAGCCGGAAGGGAGGTGCGTCAGCCGGATGGCACTGGACGTCTTATTGACATGCTGGCCGCCGGCGCCGCTGGCGCGGAAGATGTCCTCGCGAACGTCTTCCTCCCGAATATCGATTTCAATGGCGTCGGACACCTCGGGCGAAACGTCGACGGCAGCGAAACTGGTCTGGCGTTTTCCCTCTGAATTGAATGGGCTGATTCGGATTAACCGGTGGATTCCTCGCTCACCCTTGAGAAACCCATAGGCCAACGGTCCCCGCACTGCAATGGCGGCGCTATTGATGCCGGCCTCTTCGTTATCTTGCCGATCGAGCAGTTCGACGTCGTACCCCTGATCCTCGGCCCAACTAAGGTACATGCGCAGGAGCATTTCGGCCCAATCGTTGGCGTCGGTTCCGCCGTCCCTCGCATTGATGCTCAAAATGGCCGAATGACCGTCCATCGGACCGCTCAACAGGGCCTTCAACTCGAGGTCGGCCACGGCCCGCTCAAGCTGCGATAGCTCACCGGGCACCTCGGCGGCAAAGCCGGGGTCTTCCTCCGCCATCTCAAGCATGGTTGCTAGGTCGTCGGCACGACGAACCGCCTCTTCCAGGGGCTTGACTATCCCCTTGAGTGCCTTCAGTTGACCCACGGTTTCGCGGGCCGTTTCCTGATGACTCCAGAAGTCGGGCGCCGCCATGCGCTCTTCAATTTGCTTTGCCTGGGCCTGCTTGCCGGCATAGTCAAAGAGAGTCTCGCAACTGGAGAATCCGCTTCTGTATTGCCTCGGCGCGGTCAGTCAATTCCCGGTCCATAGTCCGCCTCTGCGAAGATGCTGTGATTGTGACCTGCCCGGCCCCGGTTCGTGGCGTATCAAGTCGTTCAGTCCACCGTAAAAGAGAATTATAGCGGCTCCGCCGAGAATGCCATAGCCAGATTATATGGCTCTTCCGTTTCTAGGTGCAGAACCCCCCGGCGCGTGGGTGAACCCGGATGCTGAGACATCCGGAACCACCCACCCTACGTCTTGTCACCACCGATTCGTACCCAGAAACGGAAGAGCCGATTATATGAAGCGAGACCATGATTCCCCTATTTTGGTCTGGCGTTTCCCGCATGGCCAGCATACAATTGCCCGGTATGTCTGGTGGAGCGCGCGGTCGGCCTGGCGAAGCCGGGTGTGTGAGTCCATCCGACCGTGACGGATTCCCTGCAACGCAGCGTGTTGGGGGAGGCGGCTCGCGACAAACCAGGTAAACTCGGTTGTTGCGGCAATTGCGCGCCAGCACCTCGTTTTGCCTATTGCCGCGAGTGGCTCCGCAAAACTGGTTCATCGACAGGCTCTTACGACTAGCGACCGAACACACCGGCCAACGCAAGGACTGTGGCTAGGACGCCGGCGAGTCCAAGGAGAAGCCACCATACCGGCCAACCAGCCAGCGGGTTTCCTGAAGAAGTGATATACTCGCCACACACTGGGCATAGGACAGAATCCTCGTATACCTCGGTCCCGCAGTGGGGACAAGCGAACGTATCGGTATCGTCATCCTCGATCGGCTCGTCGGGGTACTCGTCGTCGCGGAGTTCATCGTCGGGCGAATCGAAATCCAGATAATCGCTCATGCGGTGGCTCCCATGAGGGCATTATAGCATCGTCAAGGAGGACGATCATGAACACCTTCAAGCCATTATTCATCGTTGCGGTGTTGGGCCTCGCGTCGGTGGTTGTGTACACGGCGATTTCGCGCTCGCCCGACTCGGAGCGCGAACCGCCCCATATCGAGGGATTGGCCTTGCCGGCGACCGACGCACCCTTGGTGCAAATGCCGGGCACTCCCGACATCGGCACTCCCTTCGGGGCCGATACTCCCCCGGCTCAACCCGCGGAAGCTTGGGCGAACCCACCCCATTTCCCGGGTGGAAGTCCGGGGATCAGTCCCGGCAACGAAGAGTCGCCACCGGTTTACCCGCAGGCCTCACCCTATCCGGCGTATGCGTCTGCGGGTGGGGCTCCGCCCATGGACACATCCAACGCCGGTCCCCCCGGAGCAGCCAATGCCGGTGTGCCTTCCCGCGGACACAACTCCCCGGCACCGGCGTATCCTGCGTCGGATTACCAAGATGGCGTTCTGCCGGGCGTTTCGATAGATGGCCCTTTGGGAGATATGTCGGAGGCTCCACCTTCCGACCCCCCTTTCCGATCCGATGCAGCACGTACCGACGCCGACGCGCCGGCCTGGCCGTCATCTCAGGCGGCAGCAGGAATCGCGCCGCCGCCAGGGCCGCCGTCCGGTGAGCGGTTCGTCGAGAATCGGCCCAACGCCGGACCAACGGCCGCGCCTGCCGAGCCTGGTCCTCTCGACGATGCCGGCCGACCCCGGCATGAAGTGGAGCAGGCATTCCAGCAGATGATGGACCAGGTTTCACAAGAACTCGACGCCGGCCGCTTGGCCCAAGCTCACCAGCTCCTCAGCCGATTCTACCGTACTCCGGAGTTGAGCCCGCAGCAGGCCCGGCAACTGACTGAACTGCTGGACCAGTTGGCCGGTACGGTCATCTATTCGCAGCATAGTCTCCTGGAGCCGCCCTACGTGGTGCGACCTGGCGATACGCTGCAAAGCATTGCCGACCAGTACCAGGTGCCGCCGGAACTCATTGCCAACATCAATGGAATCCGAGATCCGCGTGGCGTGCAGCCGGGACAGGAGTTGAAGGTAGTGCGAGGGCCTTTTCACGCCGTGGTCCACCTGTCAGACCATGAACTCACCATGATGTTGGGCAGCCTGTACGCGGGCCGCTTCGCCGTGAGCATCGGCCGCGACCAGCCGGACCTGGAGGGGTCCTACGTAGTCACCGGGAAGAATGTTGGGCCAACATACCGCGGCCCCGACGGCGCCACGTTCGAGGATCGCGACCCCCGCAATCCGCTTGGCAGCCTGTGGCTCGGGCTGGGCGACCGTGTCGGACAGACTGCGCGGCTCGGTATCCACGGCACGAACGACCCGCAAAGCATCGGCCGCGATGCACCCCGCGGCAATATCGGCCTGGACCAGCGCGACATCGAGGACGTCTTCGGCATCCTTTCGGTCGGATCGCGCGTGGACATCCGGAGGTAGAAAGGCAATAATGCCGAATGCTCGAAGCCCGAAAGGCCATGGTTCATCCCTGGTTCGTCCTTTGGTTTTCGTGATTCTTTCGACATTTGAATTTCGACATTCGTCATTCCGGAGCACTGTATGTACGATCGTAACGCACTGAAAGCACTGATTCTCGAAAAGGCCCTTCGGTTCGGCGAGTTCACGCTGGCTTCCGGTAAGAAGGCAACGTACTACCTCGACGGCAAGCAGGTCACCCTCGATCCGGTCGGCGCCCGGTTGGTAGGCGAGGGAATCCTCGATCTGCTGGCCGAGGAGGGCCTGCCGGCCGCCGTGGGCGGCATGGTCATCGGGGCCGATCCGATCACCGCTGCCGTGGTCACCATCGCCGGCACGCGCGGCCTGCCGATTCGCGGGTTTATGGTCCGGAAGGAGGCCAAAGGGCACGGCACGAACCAGTACGTTGAAGGGCCCGTGCGGCCGGGCGAGAACGTGGCCATTGTCGAAGACGTGGTGACCACGGGGGGATCGTCGCTTCTGGCCATTGAGCGGGTAGAGCAATTCGGCCTGAAGGTGGCGCGCGTCGTCGCCATCGTGGACCGAATGGAAGGCGGGACCGAGGCGTTCCGCAAGGCCGGGTATCCGCTCCATAGCCTCTTCACCATCCGCGATTTCGGAATCGAACCGCCGGGGTAGCCAGAATTCTCGAAAATGGCCGGCCCAGACGATTCACGCCCTTCGGTCGATGGGGCCGGCGAGCGACTGCCGCACCAAACTCACCCTCCCTCGGGAACAGCCGGTTCCCGCACGCTGATACCGGCGGGCTCGGTGCCGTCCGGGTCGGTCAAGTCTGGGCCTGGATCTTCATACTTTCGGGAAGTGGTCTCCCACGAATACTGTACCTCCCAGGACTGATCCAGATGGTCCAGCGCAACCGAAAGGTCGCCGAACTCCTGGACAATCTGGTTGCGCAGCGTCACCAGTCCAACCGTTACACCGAGGATCAAAATGGTGTATAGCAGCAGGGCCGATACTGCGGGGATCGCACCGCGTTGATCCTTCCAGAGTCGTGTCCAGACGCGTTTCATGCTCTTGCCTCAATGAGTATCGTCAACACCTTGATTAGGCCAAGCTGTCCCATCAAGAACCCTCCGAGCTTGCTGTTACCGTCACATTGATTCCCGCCGGCGGTTCATCGGCGGTGTCGGGACCGTCGCAGAAGTCGGGGTTGTCGGTGTAGTCGCTGCCCGCTACCCAGGCACGGAAACTGTTCGGGTCGCCGGGATCTGCCTCATACTCGCTCTCATCGAACTCGTAGCTTTGGTTCAGGCTGCCGATAGCGGTGGCCAGGTCGCCGAACTCTTGCACGACGCTATTCCGCAGGGTGGCCAGTCCGACAATCGTGCCCAAGACGGCAATCGAGAAGATGAGGATCAAGTCGGTGGTGGCCACGAAACCGCGTTGGTCGCGCCAAAATCGTTTCAGTAGCATGGTTTCGTATCCTTTGGGTCGGGATGCCTTCCGGTACCACGTATGTTCAAAGAGAACGATTCGCCCTGGACCGCTGCGGTCCAGGGAACTCGCTGGCAGCCAAGCCTGTGCATTTCCCGCGCCAAACCGGAACGATATGCCGGCAACTGCTGGTGCTCGCCGACCGCCACCTGCCGTTCGAGGCTCTTCTGGACATAAACCCCTATTGTCAAAGTCATTACGGGCCTTTCCTGGCCGGGCACTCGCAAACCACCTGCTCCCGGAGGCCATCTCCTTCCGCCCCGTAGAGTGGGGGATTGTTAACTTCCGGCAGCGCTTCCGATGCCGCAGGGAAACGATGAATGGAAGCTGGAAGCTGGGAGTTGGGAGTTGGGGAGATAGAATCGACGGCTTGGTGGAATTGGGAACGAGCCACCCATGGCAGAAACCTGCCCGTGCACAAAGCCACGGTCCTTACCTTGAACTCCCAGCTCCCAACTCCCAGCTCCCAACTACTCCCTTCGGGCAATCAGCACGCTCTCTGTCTCGTGGGCAACGGTCCATAACGGTGAACGCCGCACGGCCTGGATCAAGACCGCGTGCCGGGTAGGGGTGAGCACGAGCGTGTCGACATCGTAGCGGTCGAGCCTCTCTTCCCAGTCCCGGTCGCCGTGGCCGATGCGGCGATGACTGCTGCGTACGTCGTGAGGTACCCAATGGGCATTGGAGGTCATTACGGCCGTTACTCCCTCCCCGCCGTACCCAACCAGGAAATCGGACCAGTCGGGCGATGCGTAGACAAGGGCGCCGGGCGCGTTCCCTTGCAGCCACTCAGCCGCACGCTGTAGATCCTCCGATCCGAGCAACTCGACCACCGGCCGCGCACTACCGCCCATGAGCGTCTGGGTGCCCGGCGCAAGGCAGAATGCGCAATACAGCGTCAACCCGCACAGAAGGGTGAAGATGAAACTGCGGGCGGTGAGGGGCCGTGACTGGCGCGGGTTGGCACCATCGTCTCCCCCTGTCTTCTGGGGAAGGGGCATGCCCATTTCCGCAATGGATCGGCGGGCTGAGATTTCTGTTCTCCGGGCCTGCCGCGAAAGCCTGGAACGTTTCCCGGCAATGCCCGCGACCCACTTGTGCCCGCGGACGGCAATGGATACGGCGTGCGGCATGGCCACGAACACGCAAACGAGTGCGTACCAGCCTTGGGCTCGTTGCGTCACGAGTACGCTGGCACCGAAAACTGCCGGCAGAAGCAGGTCGATTGCGTGCAGTCGGCGGCCGCTGGCACACATCACCAGCAGCAACAGCGACAAGGAGGCCAGGAACGTAATTCCCTGCAAGCTCGCCGGGTTGAGCGGGTGCCAGTTCGGCATAGCCATGCGCTGCTCGCTGTACAGAAAGGCGAGATTTGCCAGAGCTAGCCTGGGGCCGTACGGATTCAGCAATGAGGCCCCAAAGGCCACTGCCGCCAGCAGCAAGTAGATACGCAGCGGGGCATCGGCAAGAACCGGCCGGAGTCCCTTCGCCCGCCAGGCGACCTCGCCCGCCCGGGCCAGCGCGTAGCAGGTAATCACAACGAGTCCCAACATGTACGAACCGTGAAGGTTTGCCCACAGCGCGAACAGGCCCGCTGTGGCAAGCCAGACTGTGCGGGGGACGATCCGCGTTTTGGCCTCCCGTTGTCGGCCGAAAAGCTTGATCCATGCCCGCCTCGGCCACGAAACCTGGGTTGTCCCGCCCGCTTGTTGGACGAACCCCAACGAAGTGGCCGACTGCCGCAGGAATGGAATGGTCATCCTCTGCTTCGCCGGCCGAGAATGACGGTTGCAGCACTCCTGAACTGTCAGCAGCAGCCCGAGCAACAGTGCGAAGCAGAGTCTCCCGAACACCCCCGCGCTTGCGAACAAGCCAGATGCCCCGACGATCAGGTAGATCGCCACTGCGCCCAGCATGAGTCCGACGCGGCTTGTCGGCCGCAGATTCCAGGGGGAGACCGCCATTTTGCGGGGGGCTGCCGACAGTTCATCCGGCTCCTCCGGACGACTCATGCGAGAAGCCGGGATGTTTCCCACCGTCTGGCGGTACGCAACCCTTGCCAGGACAATCAGGTAGGCCATCGTCAGCACGGTACACAGGTTCGAGACCGCATGCGGGCCGCCGTGCCGGTCAGCCAGGGCAAGGATAACCTGAGACCCCCAACTGGTGTGGACCACAGGCACGCCCTTGCTGAGTGGCTGGGCCGGATCGCTTGGCGGCAGGGTACCGTGGACAAGAATCCACCGGCCCACACCAATATCGGACCAAACGGTCCAGTCGAGCAGGGGTAGCGTGTTGACCAGAAGGAATACGGCGCCGAAGAAGAGGCACACCGCCAGATGGCGCGGCTCGAGCGCGCAACAGGCGCTCAGTTGCGGTTCGAGATCCTCGGCACTGACAGTTTTTCGATTGCTACCGGTGATGGTCGCCACGCTAATTCAGATGATGGGTGCTAGCCCGGATTATTCATATACGTAGGTTGGGTCAAGGTCGCGTGGGTCATTGGTGGGTCCGCACAAGCCGCAACCAAGCTAATTCACAGCCCGCGACCTAGAAGCACACCGGAAGCAGCGACCGATGACCCACCAAAGAAGCGGCTTGTTTGACCCACCCTACCTATCGTGAATAATCCGGGCTAGTGCCGGGATCCGGCCGACGGCTTGGTGGCCGGCTTGCCAGGAAAGTTGCTGCCCTGGCGTACTCTCTGGCTCACAACCCGCAACCCGTGCAGGCATCCTGCTCGACTTCTTGCACCACCAGCGAGCTGGCCTTGAACATGCGGTTCTCGAAGCTCACTCCAAACGGTTTCAGGGCCTTGCACAATGATCCGCAGAAGTTCGTTGCCGACGGAGCAACGCATACGGTGACTCGGACTTGCCTGCAATCCAGTTCGACATCCGGATGCCCACAGCCGAGGGACTCATCCCCATATTCCAGCAGAAACTCCCCCGGAGGATCGCCCGGATCCGGAGGAACGGCATACCAATCCAAAATGACCTTCGCGCCGGCCGTCGTTTCACTGATCTCGATGCCGTGGATGCCGAGGACCATGTTGACGGCATCGGCCACCGCCTCCAAGTCGATTCCCTTGCCGGCCTCGCGAGCGGCAACGGTCGCGGAATGGACAACGGTTGCCTGGTAGATGGCAGCGACCCCGAACTGGATAGAGAAGACGAGCACAATCAGCAGGATCGGAACGGCGAGAATCAACTCCAGCGTTGCCGCTCCCCGCCGGGGCCGGGCAATTCTTCGACGACGCATGGTATCACTCACTTGTTGGAATGATTTCACCGATTGCCTCGGCCAACTGGATCAGCTCGCTGACCAGGGCTTGCTTCAGGGCCGCGAGACCGACGATCACGCCGATCCCGACGATGGTGCAAAGAAGCAGATACTCGATGAAGACACCGCCGCGGGTATCGCGTCGCACTTGCCAAAGGTTGTACAGGAATCGGAGTACGAACATGTCAGATTTTCTCCACAATGGGCAGGCAAAATAAGCCTTGTGAGTCGAAGGTCTTGCGACAGCATCCCGAGCAAATGCCGTGCCATGCCTGACACGGGCCGTAATTCCAGCTCGGGACGCCCAGCGATGTGGACGTCCTCCTACTCCCCGGTGCTAAATGCCTGTGGATCTTCCCCATCCCGCTGGGCACAGTCTCCCCAGAGCGCTAACTTTTGGCAACGCCGCATGTTCGCTCCAGGAAACATTTTGGCCCGGTGAGTCGGACGGCAGACGTGGCTCGCTTTGCGGGAAGAGAGCGTCGACGCGGGATACCCGTTGACGGGATGGCGCGGGCAGTTTTCTCCGCTCCACGCGAAGGGGACTGTCCAGTTTTCGAGGCGGAAACGGTGGATCATTGGGAAAGCAACGCCCTTTGTGTCGGGAAACCGGGACAGTCCCCCTGTGACCGATTACGGCGCGGGCAGGAAGGACGGGATGGATTGAAGATCGGGGAACACGCCGCCGCACGGCACGCCACGGCAGTTTTGGTATGGAATATGCTACACTTAGTAGCCGCTTTCGGTATCTTCCGCTCGTGCTCCCGAATCTGTCGCCTGCATGCGGAAGTGCCCGCTACACCTCGTGTCGGCCCGACTCGAATGATCGAGGCAATTCAATTGAGAAACGAACCCCGCCGCATTCGAACGAACAGCCAGACGACGCATCGCAGCGGATCGGTTACTCTGGAGCTGATCATTATGCTGCCGGTCTGGTTGATCGCAGTCGGGGCGATCATTCAGTTCGGCTTGTTGATTGGCAACCGCCAGCAGGTGGCCTTGGCTGCTCGGGTGGGCGCCGAGGAAGCCTCACGCACGCCGGGGCTCGATTTGACATCCGGTGGCGGCCTGATTCCAGAGAATGTTGTTGCGGTGGTCCGAAAACAGCTTTCCAATTCCGGAATCCAGGAATGCAAGATTACGCTGGAACACAATTTGGCGGTTGGAGAGCCGGTCGTCCTGAGTTATGAGTTAGATTCCCAGTGGCCTGCGACTCCCGACCCTCAGCTTTCGATGGACGAGGATTACGTTCGTGTGACCGTCTATGTGCGTTCCACCGAGCTGGCGCCGAATATGCTGGGCTCCTTCAGTTTTGACGCATCCAGGTGGATCATCTCAAATAGCACGACCTTCCGGCACGAGCGACCATCGATAGAATAGGACGCACAACCATGACAGCGGAGCAGATGATTCCAAGCCCTTGCTTGGTCCGGAGGCACATCGGTCCGCGTCGCGGGGTGGTCGCCCTGTGGACCCTGTTGATGGTTCCGGTGTTGTTGATCATGTTTGTGGTTGTGGTCGAGGCGGTTCATCTTTGGCTTGCCCGCGTGGAACTCGAAAACGCCTTGGAGGCCGCCGCGCTGGCCGCCGTGAAGGAATGGGCCGAAACGGACGATCCTGGCAGCGGTGAGTCCTGGACAAGAGCCGCCCGCGACGTCGGCGTGGCCTTTGCCGCAGCGAACGTGATCGGCAAAAACGCGGTCGTAGTCAGCACGAATCTCGGTGACCATTCCAATCCCAACAATCCGAATGAGAATGGCTCGTGCCAAGGAGACTTGGTTTTCGGCGCCGTCGCCCCGGTGGAGCCGTACCTATTCAAAGCGGGTGAGCCCCCATCCTGCGTGAGCGATTTGGGAGGAAGGGTCCTCATGGACGTCACTACCAATCAGATTCTCAAAGACGAAAGTGCGTGGGGCATCTCCTTCGTGGCAAGTGCCAATCCTGACTTCAACGAGTACGTCGTAATCGATAGGATCGTGATTGACATCGATCCGAACGAAACGGGCCAGCTCCAATTCAACCTCACCCAGCGCTCCCCCATCCTGTCAACCAACGATTCGCCCAGCGTGCAAGGATGGGCTTTGGGCGAGAACGGTGTTGCGCAAGCATCCCGGCAACACGACAACTACGGCTTCGCGAATTGGGTTAATACGACAGGGCCGGGAAACCCGACGTTCACCCCGCCGGACGGAGCGTGGCCGGCGAATCCGCAAATCACGTTCTCGCCGACGACTGGAACCTCCAGGTTTCTGGAAATCACGTTCCAGCCCTACTATGAGAACGGCGATATGGTCGATGACGGCTTCAGTCCCGGCGATCGTTTTCGCTTCGGCGCAGGTGTGACGCGCAACGGCAGTCCAGCCGATGGCGACATCATTGGAGAGGCCGGCGCCAAGGTCACCGTGGTCTTCAAAGACACCCGGACGGCGACGGAGTGGTCGGAGACTGCTTCTTTCGTCGACACGGGATACTCCAGCAATCAGTGCGGCAACCAGAAGAACAGACTGGGGACATGGAGCAAGGACCACCTTGGTCTCTGGCACCTTCTGATACATCCCATCCGATCAGAAAGTGAGTTGCTCGCCCGCGATATGCCCTGCCCATTGACAGCCGCAACAACCAACAACCACCAGTCGCTGGTGCTCGATCTGGGGGCGGAGGGCGTTGGCGGCATGGAAGGCGTGCGAAACTATGTCGTCCGAGCGCAGCGGGTTGGGCATCCGGTACCAAGCCTGCTTGGCGGCTTCCTTGGTCTCAGTTTCGACTGGTTCACTGTTTCGGCCCAAACGACTGCCATGTACGATTGCGAGTTGAAGCGGCCACGATTGATCCGCGTAAAGCCGGAGAACTTTGAGTGTCCGCCCGGTGGGACACCGTAAGCCGGACCAGCGGGCGCCTCGGTGAGGCGCCGTCGCGAAGCACCACGGAACACAAGGCAACGAATGCCGCAACCCATTATCAAGACTCAGCCCAATTTTTGGAGCATCACCATGAAACGCCAATGGACCCGATACGCCCTTGTTGCCCTGTTCGCCTGCCTGCTGGGCGTGTTGGCCCATGCGAGTATCTCGCGCGCGGTGCAGGGGCGCGATCCGGAGCCGGCCCGCGGGCGGGCTGCCCGGCAGGACGATGACCGCCGGAACGACAAGAAGCCGCAAAATGCGCTGCTTCGGGAGCTTTGGGAACTGATCGACCAGGCTACCGACCTCTCATCCGACGAGAAGTCGGAAGCCTTCGAAATCCTGGAAGAAGCGGACCCGATCCTTACCCGCATCAAGAAGGAAAACGAGAAGGCCATCGAGATTCTCAAGAACCCGCCGCGCATGGTCGTGCCCAAGCCGCCGGCGAAAGAGGACAAGAACGCCGAAGAGAAGCCCGAGCCCAAGGAATCGCCTGCGCCTGAGGAGACACCTGCACCTGAGGAGCCAGGCCAAGACGCCCAAACCGGGGCGTAATTCTCCGCTGGTATTGGCGGCAGGCAACACGCCGGAACGCTCCCCCGGCACTGCGCTACTCCGCAGGTCTTTCCGCCGCCATGAGGGCCGCGCCGAGGGCGCAGGTCAATTGAGGGTGGGGAGCCATTCTGACGGGCGTTCCAAACGCGGTGCTTAACGCCGCGTCCATGCCGGGGACCAGAGCGACGCCGCCGGTGAAGACGATGGGGGCAACCGCCTTCATCCCGCCCATGGTGCAAACCCGCAGGGCGATTGCCGCCTGGATGCCGGCGGCAATATCCTCGGCGGTGCATCCTTGGGCCAACAGGCCGACGATTTCGGTTTCGGCGAAGACGACGCACATGTTGCTGATCCGCGCCGCCTGGCGGCTCCGTGCGGCCATTTCGCCAAGCTCGAGGACGCGAACGCCCAACTGCGTTGCGACCATTTCCAGGAACCGGCCTGTGCCGGCTGCGCAGCGGTCGTTCATCGCAAAGTCGCTCACGTGCCCGTCCGGCTTCAACCGCAGCAGCTTGCTGTCCTGCCCGCCAATGTCCACGACCGTTCGCGTGCCGGGCATGCAGTGCCGGATGCCCGCCGCCTGGCAGGTGATTTCCGTGACGTGTGCGTCGGCGGTGTGAATGAGCTTGCGGCCGTAGCCGGTGGCCACGATCGAGGCAACCGTGTCGCGAGCCAGTCCGTTGGCCTGAAGCACGCCGTCCAGTAGCCGCTCGGCCAGCGCCTCCTGATCGACCCCTTGATCGACCACACCGGAGCCGACCGCGACAAGGGTCTCGCGGTCGACCAAGACGACCTTGATCGTGCGCGAACCGGCGTCGATACCTGCAGCAATCATTGTCGGCGATTCTCCCACACAGTATTGGTAGCAAAGGCGACAGCCCCCCGCCCGCCCCCTGCGGTCTCGACCAGGGCTTCCAGCCGCGTCCGCAAGGCCGGTTCAATCGGATCGGCCACCGGGGGCACCTCGATTTCCACGACCGGCAGCCGGAGCCGCCGGCGCACCATGTCGCCGATGAGAGTTCCTTCCAAGGCACAATGGCTCGCGCCCGGAATGCGCGAAACGACCACCGCCTCGGCACCGAACTGTGCGGCGTCGCGGCAGATGCGTTCCGCCCGCTCCAGCGGCGAGCCAGCCATCGGATCGGCCAGGGCGGCCCGGGCAAGGGCTTCCATAGGCTCGACGTTCTCGGGGAGCGGATCCAGGGCATGCGAGAATAGGTATTCCGTTCCGCAGATCCGCCCACCGGCCTCTTCCAGCAGGTTCATCGCCCGCAAGTCGGCGACGGGGTTGACCCAGAATACCCGGACGGCATCCTTTTCCAAAGGGCCCATACCGGCAGCAATGCGCCGATCGACTTCCTCGACCAGCGTTTGCAGCACGGCAAGGCACTCGTTCTGATCGGAGCAGAAGTGGATTGCCAGCATTTCGGCAATGAGCATTTCCAGGGCCGGCAGCGGGGCCGGCGTTGCCGTAAAGACGCGTTGGCGCAAGCGGGCCAAGAGCAACCGCACCCGGTTCGCGCGTTGAATCCCCTCGGCCAGCGCGGCATCCGAGAGCGCCGCGCCGACGCGCTGTTCCAACAGTTCGCGAACCCTCTGCAACTCGGCCCGGACAAACGTTACCTGGCTTCGTGGGGCGTGGAAGATCCCCGGCAGGGCGACGGCCTCTTCTCCCGGCTCGGGAGGGCGGCGGTGTGGAATCTCCCACCAGAACACCGGATGGCCCATGCCCGCCAGGCGCTGCGCGATGGCGGACAGGTCGTCGCACGTCGCCCCGGTACTGCAAATGAGCAGGTCGGGGATTGGGAAGTGGGCCTGGGTGACGAATGCACCGAGCATCGCCCGGACCGGACAGAAGGAATCGTCCACGCCCAACGAATCGGCGATCTCCAGCAAACCCGTACTGTGCTCCATGATGCAGGGCAGCCACCAGGCGCCGTCGGGGTAGAAGGCGACGACGTTTCCGAGGGCATAGGCCATGACCGGCACCGTGCCCAGGTCCTTCAGCACGCCCACCAGCGTTTTGCCCTCCCGGCGGGCTTGCCGGAGCCGGTCCTCTTCGGAGAGCAGGAAGTTCCACAGCCGCAGGGCGGCGGCCGAGTTATCGAGCTTCAACCGCAGCAGCCGGGTATCGCCGTCGGCAACGTGCCGTCGCAGATCGCCGCCGTAGCCGGGCTCGGCCAATCCTTGCCCGCGAAGCTCGGCGTAACGCCGATCCCACTGGTCGAGCGTAATGCGGCAGGGTGGGGTCATCAATAGCTTGCAATGTAGTAGGCACACGCCGTGTGCCGTTGAGGCATTTCGGCAAACGATGCGTGGCGCCAGGAATTACGGATTACAGATTACGGATTACGGCACACGGCGTGTGCCTGCTACAATGTTAGGGTTTCGAGGAATGCTTCGATGCGTCCGAGGGAACGGTCGGTTTCGCGGTCGTCGTCGGATGCCACGTCGATGGCAAGCACGGGCAGGCCGCTTCGCTCGCGCAAGCAGTGTAGTTCGGCGTTCCAAAGGTCGCAAAACAGGTACCGCCGAAACAGAATTCCGCGCACCCCGCGAGCGGGGAGTTGCTCGGCGAGCCACTCGTACAGCAGCGTGTTGGGACGGCGGAACACGTCGGGGATGGTGTCGAAATAGGCACGCACCAACTCACCGAGCGGGTCGGCGGCAAGGCGATGGCGGTCGATCGGGCCCGGCAGCGTCCGTTCGCCTCCTTCGCTGGCGTCGAGCACCACGCGCCCACCCGCACGGGAGACCAGGTCCAAGAACTGCGCGTGGTCGGCCGCCTGCGGGCCGCCGACAAGCGCCAGGGGAATCTCGGGGCCGGTATCTCGGCAATCGCCCTGCGTGGAAGAACAACCATCTCCTGCCGTCTCCGGTTGACGGGCAGGAACGTCCATCTCCCCGGGGGACGAGCTGCTCGCCACCGCGGGCCTTTCCACGTCGCACGGAAGTGAAAGGGCGCCCCGCAATGCGCTGAGCGTTCGGGCCCATCGGCCGGGCGGCATACCGCCGCAGGCCTTCAGAGCGACCGCCCGTTGTTCATCGTAACGCTGAACCGTGGCAATAAGCCGTTCTGCCGTGGGGCTCCGGCCGCCGCGGGCAACCAGAAAACCGCCCAGCCGCTCGAGTTCCTCGCGATAGAGTTCGCGAGATTGCGGAAGTTGCCAGGTGGAGGGCACATTCAACAGGAATGTCGGCACGCTGCAATTCGCCCAAAGGAACGCTGCGGCGTAACGCATTGGATCGCAGGTGGTGGCCAGCACCAGCAAGTCGGCGGCCGTGCCGCTTAAGGCTTCTGCGATCAAGGCCCCGGCGTACGGGCACAGGCCACGGTGCGCACCTTGCGGCACGCCGGGCTGACGGCAGTCCAGCGCCAGCCACTCGGGTCGCAGCCCGTGCGCCGCAATCCACTCCGGCGGGACAAACGGACTGACGTATCCGGCACTAATCATCATTCTCGGCGCCGGACGCGTCGCAGGGGCACGAGGGGGACGCTTCCACTGTTGTGGCGGTGGGGGCTACTCCGGGACAGGCGGGCTGCGCAGCCGGACAATCCGGGCGTTCGGCGGATTGCCGAATCGTCTCGAAAAGCCCCTCCACCCGAACGGCGATCCGCGCCGAGTCGGACGGCGAGTAGTCGGTCTCGATGCGAAGATACGGAACGCCCAATTCCTCCTCGGCATATCGCCTCACGCGATGCGACTCCACGTCGTACGTCAGGCATGCCTGCCAAATCAGGTCGATCACGCATTGCGGACGATACGTCTCGGCCAGCCGGCCGAGTGTTTCCAGCCGGCGGTCGTTTCGGGTCATCACCGAGCACGGCAAGTGGAAATAGCGTTGCGCCAGGGCGTCGATCGGATCCGATGTGTCCGGATCGACGTCGTCGAGAACCGGTTTCAACCCGGTGCAATTCTCCATGGCCACAACCAGGCCGCCGCTTTCCTCGATGATTTCCAACACGCGTTCCGCCCCGTGAACCAGGGGAACGCCGGTCATCAGCACGCGCACCGGCGGGTGGGCCTTCGTGCACGCCGGCTTGCGGCTCAGCAGGTCAAAGGCCTTTTCGTACTGCTCGAAGTCGGCGGGCATGCCGGAAATACTGCTCTTCAATTCGAGCAACTGGCGGCCGGTGAGCGGCGGCCGGTCGGCGGCCATCAGCGAGGCCAGCCGGCGCCGGAGCGCGCGCTCGCGGTTCATCAGTGCGACCGCCTCGCGAATCCGGTCGTCGGTGATCTCGACGCCCCATCGCTGCTCGAGCATCGTTCGGAACTTGCACAACTCCGCCCGCCAATGGGCCAGGGCATCGGGGTCGTCAACCTTCTGCGGCAGTTCCAGCACGTACACCGGCCGGGTTTCCGCCAGCAATTCGTACATCTTCTTCTTGCCGTCACACGTGGTCTCAGCCACGATCAGGTCGGCCATCTCCAAGAACGGATTGCTGCGCTCGAGGTGATAGCCGAAGGTCGACTTGATCAGCGGGCACAGGTTGGCCGGCAGTTGGGTCTCGGCGGCCGGAATGGTCTGGGCCGATCCGCCGCACAGGCACACAGGCACTCCGCCGCCGGCAAGGATCAACTCCCGCGGCGTGTACTCGCACAGGATGCCGACGATGGGCCGCCCCTCGGCTTTCGCGGCGCGGGCGTATTCCAGGCAATTCTGGATCATTCGTCCGAAATGCTCGCACGGCGTGGCGGGAGGCGCGCCCGGCGAACCGTCGGCCCGGCAGCATGAGGTTGGCGGTGGACAGGCCGTGGCGGCCTCCGCATTGTGATTGGCGCCGCAGGATTTCGCGGGCATGGCTAGTCGCTCCTTCGTGCAACGATGCGGCCTTGAATGATCTTCCCCTGGTGCGCGAGTTGCTGCATGAACCGCATCTCTTCACCGATCGCGCCAAGCGCGTCTGCGTCGAACCCCAGGATTCGCAGGGCGTCGTAAGTCAACTGGCGCTCGACCATTTGCAGGTACAGATCGACGCAAGGGGCAAAGCGCCCGGTCTCCCCAGCCTGCACGACTCCGCAGCCGGCGCCGGTGAGCAAGTCGGTGTAGCCAGCGAGGGTCTGGATGTCGGGAAACTTCATGAATCGGAGCAAGCGGTCCATTTCCGGGTCGCTCATGCCGTTCGGGCCTTCAAGCCAGTCGGTGAAGGCGATCGTGCCGCCGGGCTTGACCAGCCGGGCGGCCTCGGCAATCAGGGCCGGCTTGTCGATCACGTAGCACCAGGCGTCCTCGCCCCAGACGAAGTCGGCACAACCGGACTCCAGGCCGGTCGCGCAGGCGTCGGCCAGGGTGAAGTCGATCCGTCCGCCAAGCCCCATCGCTTCACAGCGGGCGCGGCCCTTCTCGACGACCGTTTCCGTTGCGTCGACACCGTGCATCCGGTCGACGTTCCGCAACCGCACCAGAAACCGCATGCCGGCACCGGTACAGCAGCACAGGTCGACGCCGGTCATCCCGGGGCCAACGTCGGCCGCTTCCGCCAACGCCATCGACGATTGCAGCCCGCCGACGTGAATTTGCTCGCCCATCAGCAGTTCCCACAAGGCCCACTCGGGGCCGCTGTACACCGCTTGGACATCGCTGAGCTGAATGTTGTTTGCAGGCATGGGTAACCTTCTTCGGTTTGGCCGGCAGTAGGTGCCGCGAGCCGGGCGGCACGGTCGTCCTTTGGTTCCGCGATCGCGTGCCCCAAGCCCCGCTTGGCTTGCAGGGCCGGTATGGGCCTTGGCCAGAAAACCGCGAGTATAAATCTTTGGGTTCGCATACGCAATACTTGACCGTACCGGAATGAAACCAGTAGAATGGACTCTTCCGTTTCTAGGTGCAGAACCGCCCGGCGCGTGGGTGAAGTAAGGATGCTGAGACATCCGGAACCACCCACCCTACGTCTTGTCGCCACCGATTCGCACCCAGAAACGGAAGAGCCGTAGAATGCGGGGAGTCTGTACAGGTATCGCTGTTCAATAACCAAACCATGTCTTCTCCAAACCAAACCCTGCTGCGCAGCATACCGGCCGTCGAGGCGATCCTTGGCGATCCGCGAGTGCAGAAGCTGGCCGAATCGGTCACCCGCCCGGTGGTGGTCAACGCGGTGCGAAGCGCCGTTGACAGTGTCCGAGCAGGCATCCTCAGCGGCGAATGGGGAAACGACTCCGATCAGCAGACGCTGCACCAGGCCATTGTCGACCGGGCAGTCGAGCGGGCGACGTTCATTTCGCGGCCGCAATACCGCAGGGCGATCAACGCCACCGGCGTCATCCTGCACACCGGACTGGGCCGTGCCGTGTTGGCATGCGAGGCGCTCGATCAAATCGCCGCCGAACTAGCCGGCTATTCGTTGCTGCAGATCGACCTGGAAACCGGCCGGCGCGGCGCCCGGACCGCACGCATCGAACGGCTGCTGAACGAGTTGACCGGGGCAGAGGCCGCAACCGTGGTGAACAACAACGCCGCGGCCACGTCGATTGTGCTCAACACGGTCGCCCGCGGCAAGGAAGTGATCGTTTCCCGGGGGCAGCTCGTCGAAATCGGCGGCTCCTTCCGGCTGCCCGAGGTGATGGAGGCCAGCGGCGTGAAGCTGGTCGAGGTGGGCACGACCAACAAGACGCACCCCCGCGACTACGAGCGGGCGATTGGCGAGAATACGGCCGCGCTCTTGCGGGTGCATCCGAGCAACTACAAAATATCGGGCTTCACCTCGGAGGTGCCGCTGGAAACCATGGTGAAGATCGCCCGCGAGCACAACCTGGTCATGATCGACGACGTCGGGGCCGGGTCGCTCGTCGACGTGACCCGGTTCGGATTCGAGGCGGAGCCGACGCTGATGGAGTCGGTCCGGGCGGGCGCCGACCTGGTGACCAGCAGTGCCGACAAGCTGATCGGCGCCGCCCAGGGCGGGATCATTCTGGGACGGAAGCCGCTGGTCGACGCCGTGCGGAAGAATCCGCTCGCGCGGATCGTGCGGCTCGGGAAACTCAGCCTTGCGGTTCTGGAGGCCACCTTGGCGCTGTTCCTTGACCGGGACGAAGCCGTTCGCCGGGTTCCCACCTTCCGAATGCTGGCCCGGCCGCTGGGCGACCTTGCCGAACAGGCCGACCGGATTGCCGCCGCACTCGGGCAGCGCGGCATTCGGGCCGAGGTGGCCGTGATCGACGGCTTCTCGCAGATGGGCAGCGGCTCGCTGCCCGCCCAGAACCTTCCCACCCGGCTGGTCGCCCTGTCGCCCCATGCCGGCTCGGCCGGTGACGTCGCCCGCAAACTGCGGAGGGGAACGCCTTCGGTTGTCACTCGCGTGAAGGCCAATCGCGTGCTGATCGACCCGCGGACGCTGCTCGAAGGCGACGAGCCGGCACTGATCGACGCGCTTGTCGAGAGGTGTGCGTGATGCCGGCCGAGCAGATCAACGTGACTTTGGGAACCGCGGGCCACATTGACCACGGCAAGACGGCCCTGGTCAAGCTGCTGACCGGCTGCGATACCGACCGGCTGAAGGAGGAGAAAGAGCGGGGCATGTCGATCGACCTGGGATTCGCCCCTTGCAAGATCGGCGACCTGGAAGTCGGCATTGTCGACGTGCCGGGTCACGAGAACTTCATCAAGACCATGGTGGCCGGGGCGACCGGCATGGACGCCGTCCTGCTGGTCGTCGCGGCCGACGACGGCGTGATGCCGCAAACCCGCGAGCACCTCGATATTCTCACGCTGCTAGGCGTCCGGCACGGCTTCGTCGCTCTTACGAAGATCGATCGCGTCGATTCGGAGCACCGCGAACTGGTGCTGACGCTGACGCGAGAGTTCCTGCGGGGCACGTTTCTCGAAGAGGCGCCGATATGTCCGGTGTCGAGCATCACGGGCGAGGGCTTCGAGGCGTTCTACGAGACGCTGTGCCGCCTGACGGGGTCGGTCGAGCCGCGCCGGCTCGACGGCGTGTTCCGCCTGCCGGTGGACCGGGCATTCTCAGCCCACGGATTCGGCACCGTCGTAGCCGGTATTCCGTTGTGTGGCTCGGCCCGGGTCGATGACGAGGTGGTGTTGCTGCCTGCCGGAACGACCGGGCGCATCCGGCAGATCGAGGTGTACGGGCGACCAGCCGACATGGTCCGCGCCGGCCAGTGCGCGGCCATCAACATCAGGCACTGGGACGCCGGAACGATTCGCCGCGGCCAGGTCCTCACACTGCCCGGCTACTTCGAGCCCCAGGAGTGGTTCACCGCCCGGCTCCGGCTTCTGCCGGGAACGAAGTTGACGCTCAAGAGCGGCACGCAGCTTCGGCTCCATACGGGCACGGCGGATATGCCTGCAAAGGTCTTCCCGCTGGAAAGCGATTCGATGACAGCCGGCGGCGAGGGACTGGTGCAGTTCCGCGTACCGGGCGGGCTGGTCGCCGGCCCCGGCGATCCGCTGATCGTACGGCTACCCTCGCCCGCCCGGACCATCGGTGGCGGCATCCTGCTTGAGGGCGGCCCGCGCCGGCTGAAGCGGAATCGGCCGGATACCGTCGAACTGGTCCGCCAGTGTGCCGAGGCCGTCAGCCGGCAGAAGGACTTCATTGCCTACGCGGTGCGAACCGCGCCCGCGGGCGCGGCCGGCGCGGCGGAGTTATCGGTCCGTACCAAGACGCGGCCGGAGACGCTGGGCAATCTCCTTGCCGGGCTTGCCGCCGAGGGAGAGGTGGTGGAAGCCGGCGCCGGCCTGTTCATCCATCGCGACGTGCTGGCCGAGGTGAGCGCACAGGCTCTGAAATGCGTTGGCGGTTTCCACAAGAACTCGCCGGAGAGCCCCGGCATGGCGCCCGACGCACTGCGTGGCGCGTTGAAGCTTGACAAGCCTGTTTCCGACGCCCTGATGAGCCTCATGAAGACCGCCGGCCGGCTAACAGAGCGTAACGGATTGGTGGCCCTGCCCGGGCACTCGGCCGTTTTTCAGGGCGACGATGCCCGGTATGCGGAAGCCATCGAGGCCCTGTTCCTCGCAAAACCGTTTCAGCCGCCGGGCATCGAGGAGCTTATTGCGAACATCGGCGCCGACCAAACGACTGTGGAACGCATTATCACGGTGCTCCGGCAGCACAAGCGCTTGGTCCGTGTTGAGGGTGGTCTCTTGTTCCACCGCGACGCAGTCGAGCAGGCGCGGGAACGGCTCGTCGACTTTCTCAACCGCGAGGGCCGCCTGGAAAGCGTGAAGTTCAAGTACCTGCTCGATACAACCCGCAAGTTTGCCATCCCCCTGCTCGACTACTTCGACGCGGCCGGCGTCACTCGCCGCGTCGGCAACACGCGGTATTTGAAGTGAGATGCGTCGCGGGTGCAAACTGGGTTTCTGTGTAGGTCCCGCGAGCCAGAGGTGCGGTTTTCGGTCGCGGCGGGTAGAAATGCCTCAGCCACGGTTTTCTCAGGACGGCCTTACGGGGCCCGGCTCCCCCCCATTGTCCGAAACAGTGGTCATTGCTATACTCTGGCTGTTTTCGTGCGCCCCGGCCTGAACCATTCGCAACTGGCCTACGCCAGCCCCCCCTGCGTGAATGATCGGGCCGGCTTGGATGATACGGACCCTGCGCTCCATCGTAGTCATTTCGAGGCACTTCATGTCTGAGAAGCGAGAGTTCATTTCGGCGGAAGACGCACAGACTCCCTGCTTTGTCGGCGTCGACCTGGGCGGAACCAATATCAAAGTGGGCGTGGTCGACGACCTGGGACGGCCGCTCTCGTGGCTGAGTGTGCGAACTGAGGCGGAAAAGGGCCCCGAAGACGCGATGCAGCGGATGGCTGCGGCCGTGAAGCAGGCAATTCAACAGGCCGGCGTCCAGCCCGAAGTGGTGCCGTACGTCGGACTCGGGTCACCCGGAACCATGGACATCCCGGCGGGGATGCTCATCGAACCGGTCAACCTCAAAGGTTGGGATTACTTCCCGATCCGTGACCGGTTGAGTCGCCACTGCGGCTTGCCCGTGGCGTTTGCCAATGACGCCGGGGCCGCCGCCTACGGCGAGTTCTGGGTGGGCTCCGGACGTGAACTGGCCAGCATCGTACTGCTGACGCTTGGGACCGGCATTGGCGGCGGCATCATCATTGGTGATCTGTCCATCGACGGCGAGCACAGCCACGGGGCCGAGTGCGGGCATATCATTATCGACTTTGGCGATGACGCCCGGCTGTGTGAATGCGGCCAAACCGGCCACCTGGAAGCGTATGCCAGTGCGACGGCGGTCATCAAACGCATCCAGGAGGCGCTCGACGCCGGTCGCGAGACCTCGTTGACCCAGCGGCTGGCTGAAGGGGCCAGGCTGACGCCCAAGTTGCTCGATAAGGAAGCCGCCGCCGGGGATGCCTTCGCCATGGAAATCATCATGGATACGGCACGCTACATGGGCATCGGCATCGTGACCCTGATGCACACGATCGACCCGGCAGGTGTGCTGCTGGGCGGGGCCATGACGTTTGGCGGCAACAAGACCGAACTGGGACGAAAGTTCCTCGATCGCATTCGGGAAGAGGTACGCCGCCGCGCGTTCCCCGTCATCGCCGAGCGAACAACGATCGAATACGCCAGCCTTGGCGGCGACGCCGGCTATATCGGCGCGGCCGGCATCGCGCGGCTCGAATACCGGAAGAGGGCGTAGCGCGTCACACGCACAACTCGGCGTGGACGGAGTCGATGACGTCGGCGTCGATTTGCGGCAGTTCCGCGCCGGCGCCGGCGGCAAGTGCCAGATCGGCAAGCCGGGCGATCCGCCGAGGCAGGCCGCCGGCAAGCTCGTGCAATCGCGAGACCGCCGGCTGGTCGAACACTTCCGACCGGCAACCCGCCTTCCGCAGCGATGCTGCCAGAAACTCTCCCGTGTCGTCCTGCGCCCACGGCTCGAGGTCGATCCGCAGCTCGGCAAGGTCAAGCAGCCGGTGCCCCAGAGATCGCACGCGGGCTTGTTCCGTGGCCAGCACGATCGTCAGACGCGTTTCAGGCAGCGGATCGTGTTGCGCAATGCGGACGACCATGTCGGAGGTCGCCGCGTGTGCGCATTCGGCATCGTCCAGCAGCAGTACGACCGGACGCTGTTCATAGCGCAGTTCGGCAAGCCGGTCGGTCAGAATGCGCCACAGCGTCGCAGTGGATTGCCCCGTGCCGCAATCGCGATTCAGTTGACAAGCCAATTGCACGAGCATTTCTTCCGGCTCGACGCCAAGCAGGTTCATCTTGGCCACGGCAGATCCGCCTGCGGAACACTGCCGGGCGAACACCTCCAGCAACAACGATTTACCGCATCCCCCCGGCCCGAGAAGCAACCCCAGCCGATGCCGCTGCTCCACCAGAAAGTGCAGCCGTGCCAAGGCCTCCTCGTGCGTCGGGCTTGGGTAGAAGAAGTGCAAGTCCAGGCAGCTACGGAACGGCGACTGCTCAAATCCCCAGTGCGACTGATACATGACATGCTCCGCGCGCAACGTTCCCTGCGAACCTTCTATTCCGTATATCCACTTTTTTCGGTAGAATTTGCCAGGAGACTTGACAGGAAAATCCATTTCATGGCCGACCGCTACTATATCGATCGAACACTTTCTTTCGATCCGGACGGTTCATCGCGGGCAACGCTTGTCGGCGGTGAAGCGCACCATCTGATTCACGTCATGCGGGTGGGCGTTGGTGCCGACGTGGTGCTATTTGACGGCAGCGGGGCCGAGTTCCCCTCTCGCGTCGAACGGGTGGGCCGGGCCGAGGTGGAACTGGCCGTATTGCAGCGGCGCGAGATCGATCGGGAACTACCGTGGCGCGTGGCCCTTGCCGTCGCGTTGCCCAAAGGTGAGCGGCAGCGGTGGCTTGTCGAAAAAGCTGTCGAGCTGGGCGTTGCGGAACTGATCCCCTTGACCACATTCCGGTCCGTGGCACAGCCCGTCCAGCAGGCTCTTGACCGGCTACGCCGCGCCGTGGTCGAGGCTTCGAAGCAGTGCGGACGAAACCGGCTCATGCAAATATCCGAACCCGCGGACTGGCCCGACTTCATTATGGCTACCCGCAACGAACCTCAACGGCTACTGGCCCACCCCGAAGGGCCGGACTCCAAATCCCCGGACGGACCCCCCGGCCAATCGCGAGCTGCCCAATCGGCGACCGGCGGTCATGGTTCATCCTTCGGCTTCCCGAAGTCGGCCATTCGCATACTTGCGGCCGTAGGGCCGGAAGGCGGTCTGGCTGCGGAAGAGGTTGCCGTTGCCCGAGCCGCAGGCTGGAAACTGGTCGACCTTGGTCCGCGTGTTCTCCGCACGGAGACGGCCGCGCTGGCGATGGCAGCGTTGGCCGCCGCGTACTGCAGCGTCAGATAGTCGGTGCGTAGAACAAGGGTGGTTCCTCGTCGAGTGGAAACTTCTCAACCGGGTTATTCATGATAGGTAGGGTGGGTCAAACAAGCCGCTTCTCTGGTGGGTCATCGGTCGCGATTGCCGGCGTGCATTTGGGTAGCGGGCTGTGAATCAGCTCGGTTGCGGCTTGTGCGGACCCACCAACGATCTACGCGACCTTGACCCACCCTACGTGCATGAATCATCCGGACGCATGATCCACAGACATTCCCTGGCCTACTCGGCCAGCAGAAACTTATGGACGGTGGTTTGCCGGTAGGTCTCGCCGGGACGGAGCACGGTGGAGGGGTACTCGGGCCGGTTTGGCGAATCGGGATAATGCTGCGTTTCCAGACACAGTGCGGCGTGCTGCCCGTAGGATTTGCCGTCGCCACTGAGCGAACCGTCCAGAAAGTTGCCCGTGTAAAGCTGGACCGCCGGCTGCGTGGTGTGGACCTCCATCGCCCGCCCGCTGCCCGGATCGACAGGCCTCGCGGCCAGCGTCATTTCGCCGGCAGACGGCTGGTTCAGCACGTAGCAGTGATCGTATCCACCCTCGACCTGTTCGATGCGCGAGCCGACAGTCTTGGGCTGCCTGAAGTCCATCGGCGTTCCTTCGACCTCCTCAGGGTCGCCCAGCGGAATGAGGGTATCGTCAACCGAGAT
>JAVEUP010000088.1:0-32024 GCA_034005525.1 Thermoguttaceae bacterium
TGGCATTGGCGTACCCATCCTGGCCGAACTCGTTGCCGGCATCGAACACAGCAGCAGCCGCGACCGCAATATGAAGCGACTGAAGACGTCGCTCGGATCACTGCGGCTTTGGCCATTCGACTCTTCCGCCGCCTTCGAGTACGGCCGCATCTATGCCGAGTTGGCACGCCTCGGTCGCCCCGTCGGCGTCGTCGATATGATGATCGCTGCCATCGCGATGCCACTGGGTAGCTGCAAGGTCGTGTCCAGCGACAGTGATTTCCTGGCCGTTCCAGGATTGAAACTCGAAGACTGGCGCTCATGAGACATAACCGGGTTGATAGCCGACCGATCAGCGCTCCAGGGCGGGCAAGCCGTCCAGTGCCGGCCACGATATGGGACAGCAACCAGGGCGTTGCCTCACATCCGGGATCGCTGGAATAACCGCTGTGCCTTGTTGCGAACACACTGGCAGGAGTGGCCGCGGGGCTGGGTTGCGATCTGTTCCCGAACGGGACGTTGCGCAGCCAGGTGAATCGGGACGTTTGACATATCCATGCGCTTCCGAACCGAAACGGAGAACAGCAGGCACGTCGGCCATCGGCGCTGGTGGCCGGCGATGGCGATCGCCGGCGCAGGTGCGGCCGGCTTCGTGGCGGTGCAGGGCGGGTTCGTTCAGGTCTCGGGACGCCCGGCCGTGGACGCGCTGCTCATCGCTGCGGCCGCCGGGCTTCTGTTGGCCGCGTGGATCGCGGCTTTCGCACCGGTACGGCTGATCCTGCGGGCGCAGTTGCTCGTCGCGCTGGGTGCACTTCAAGCCGTAGCACTTCTGTCGGTCCGCCTGGACGGCTTCGCTGGTGACGGGCGGATGATCCTGGCGTGGCGGTGGACGCCACGCCCTGAAGTAGTGTGGGAGAATCTGGACAGCCAGGTGTCCCGTGACGGGCCCGTTCACTCGGCTCCGGTCGATCTGAGCACCGCCGGGCCGCACGACTGGCCTGCGTTTCGCGGGGCCGACCGCTCGGGCACGGCCGCAGGCGTGCGTCTGGCCCCGGACTGGCGCCGCCATCCACCCCGCCTCCTGTGGCGGCGCAAAGTTGGGGCCGGCTGGTCGTCGTTCGCGGTGGCCGGCCGATACTGCGTCACGCAGGAGCAGCGGGGCGAATGGGAGACGGTCGTCTGTTACGGCTTCGGGCAGGTGATTCTGGCCGGTGATCTGCTTCTCGTTCAAACCGAGCCGGGCGACGTCGCGCTGGTCGAGGCAACGCCTGCGGAACATCGCGAACTGGCCCGATTTCCGGCCCTGCAGCAGCGCACCTGGAACCATCCCGCGTTGGCCGGCGACATTCTCCTCGTGCGCAACGACCGCGAAGCCGCCTGCTATCAGCTTGACACCCGGTGACCTTGACCCACCGGCCCGGTAGGTTAGACTCAACGCGTGTGGGACAAAGCATTCCCCTTTCAAGAGAGGAGCCAATGCCATGCACTCGTGCAGGAGTCATTTATCAAGTCAAGGGAACCTTGGTACGGCACGTCCGATTCCGGCGTTCCGCACGCGTGTGCAGGCAACAGCGACACTGAGTCTGTTGATCATCACCTTTTCTACGGCATCCGGGGCCGACTGGCCCACGTTCCGGGGGGATACGTCGCGTAGCGGGGTTGCGGCCGAATCACTCGTGCTGCCGCTGGGGGAGGCCTGGGTTCACCAGGCTTCCAACGCTCCAAGGCCCGCCTGGCCGGAGTCGCCGGCCAAGCAAGATGTCTGGCACCGCCTCGCCTGGATGAAACCCGTGTTGAGCTACGATTGGGCATTCCAGATAGCGGTGGCCGACGGGCGGGCCTACTTCGGCTCCTCGGCCGACGATACGGTCTATTGCCTCGACGCGGCCACAGGCGACACCTTGTGGTCGTTCACCACGGAGGGACCTGTGCGGCTGGCTCCGACCGTCGCCGATGGCCGGGTCTATGTTGGTTCCGACGACGGCTGCCTCTACTGCCTGAAGGGCGACGACGGGGCGCTCCTCTGGCAACATCGGGCCGGTCCGGAGGATCGCCGCCTGCCGGGCAACTGCCGGATGATCTCGCTCTGGCCGATTCGCAGCGGCGCGGTGATTGAGGATGGCAACGTTTACTTTTGCGCCGGGCTCTTTCCGGATCAGGGCACCTACCTGACGGCACTCGACGCTCGCGACGGCAAGCTGCTCTTTAAGCAGCCGCTCGGCATATCGCCGGAAGGCCACGTACTGGCCTCCGCTGAGCAGCTTGTTGTTCCAGCCGGCCGCACCGCACCGCAGCGTTACCAGCGTTCGGACGGCAAGGACCTCGGAAGCGTTCCCGGCGGCTTTGCCTCGCGGGCCGGCGGTACGTTCGCGCTGTTGTCGGACGAGTGGCTTGTTCATAGCAGCGGCGAAGATGGAATGCTGTTCTTCTACGACACCAGCTCGCAGCAAAGGACGGCAACCATCTCGGGTTTGCGTCTGGTGGTGCAAGGATCGATTGCCTACGTGCTCGGCAGGGACCGGCTCCAGGCGGTGGACCTGCCCCGCTACCTCGACGCACACCGTGACGGCAAGACGCCGGCGCAGCAGAAGCGCCGCGGAGAACTCGACAACAAAGCGTATGTGAAGTGGGACGTCGCCTGCAAGAACCCCCACGAGTTGATTGCGGCCGGCGAAACGCTCTTTGTCGGCGGCGAGGATCGCGTGGTCGCTTACCGCGCGGCGGACGGTGCGCGGGTGTGGACCGGGGTTGTTTCCGGCGAAGCGCATGGCCTGGCCGTGGCCGGCGGGCGTCTGTTCGTGAGTACCGACATGGGCACGATCCACTGCTTCTCTTCAGACGCGGGAACCGCGACGACTGCGCAGGCCACGCCTGCCTCGCCGTTTTCCTCGCCGTACCCTGATGACGAGCAGAGTAAGCTGCCAAAGCAATTGGCCGAGAAGATCATCGCGGCCGCCGTCGACGACCAGGGCTACTGCCTGGTCCTCGGCGCAGGAAACGGGCGGCTTCCCTATGAGATCGCGAAGGGTTCCGGCCTGCAGGTGATTGCCCTGGAGCCCGACGCCGCGAAGGCTGAGAATGCCCGAAAGCTCCTGCGGCAGGCCGGCATGTATGGCACGCGTGTGAGCGTCCACTGCGGCACGCTCGACAGTGTCCGGTATCAGCCGTATTTCGCCAACGTCATTGCCGTAGCAGACGAGGCCGCCATGCCGGATCCGGCCGAGGTCTGGCGCGTGCTGCGGCCGTGCGGCGGCACGCTGGCCGTTGTCCTTCCGCCTGATGCGTCGGAAGGGCCGAAGCTCGCGGCATGGGGCGCCGAGGCGATTCCGGGCTGGACCGCACAGAAGGACGCCGACGGCTTCTGGATGGGGACGGCGCAACGCGGCCCGCTGCCCGGGGCAGGCAAGTGGAGCCATCTCTACGCCGACGCAGGCAACTCGGCGTGCAGCGGCGACCAGCTTGCCCAAGGTCCCATTTCCGTCCAGTGGTTCGGCCGGCCGGGACCGGAACGCATGCCTGACCGCCACGACAAGACAGTCGGTCCCCTGTGCGTGGGCGGACGGCTGTTCATTACGGGCGACAACTACATCGCGGCGATCGACGCCTATAACGGCACCGTGCTCTGGGACCGCGACGTGCCCGATTCCATTCGGCTCGGCCCGATGAAGAACTGTGGCAATATGGCGGCGAGCGACGACACTCTCTACGTGGCTGCGGCCGGGCGGTGTCTGGCCTTCGATGCCCGGACGGGCCGGCAGAAGTTTGCCGCCGCGTGCAAGGGCGAATGGGGCTACGTGGCTACCGTGGACGACCTCCTGCTCGGCAGCGAGACCCGGCGATTCGCCTCCTACCGCTACCAGACGCTTGATACCGAGGTGCTCATCTGGCGCGATCACATGCCGGTGGTCTGTAGCGACAGCCTGTTCGCCCTGGACCGCCAAAGCGGTGAGAAGCGGTGGGACTACGCGCCCGCACCGTCTCGCGGCGTGATCATCAACCCCACCATCGCCGCAGGCGGGGGCCGCGTGTACTTCGTCGAGAGTGCCAACCCCGAGACGCGCGACGCGGCCGACGGCCGCATCCGGCTCAATTTGCTTCTGGGCAAGGGGGCCGACCTCGTGGCTCTCGACCTGCACAGCGGGAAGCCCGTTTGGTCCAAACCCGTCAGCCTCGAACAACTCGAACACGCCATCTACCTGAGCTACTCGCAGGAAACCGTGCTCATTACCGGGACGCGGAACGCGATGGTGGAAGAGCAGCGGCGCGTCCGCTACGACCTGGCGGCGTTCGATGCGGCTACCGGGGATCTCCTCTGGCAGAACACCCAGATACCCGTCCCCGATCACATCCTCCAGGGACCGCACGGTGAGCAGGTGCAGCATTCCGCCATTGTGGGCGATACGATCTACAACACGGGTTTCGCCTGCTCCCTGCGGACCGGCGAACCGGCCGCGGGTTGGAAGTGGCAGAAAAGTCCCACTTGCGGCACCGTCACCACGTCGGCCCACTGCGCCTTCAGCCGCTTTTCCAACGCCAGGATGTTCGACTTGCAGACCGGCGAGCACACGGACCTCACCACGGTTGTGCGCCCGGGCTGCTGGATCAATATCATTCCCGCAGGCGGTCTCGTGCTGGTTCCCGAAGCTGCCGCCGGCTGTATTTGCGGCTACCCGTTGCAGACGTCGATCGCGTTCCTGCCGGTGCACACCATGCCCAGCCGGCCGAGCAGTCGAGAGTAGATCAGCAGACCGCCGACCAGGAGGAGCACGGCCAGCACGGTGCCCCAGCCGCCGAGCCCGATCACGGCCAACGCCGCCAGCCCAACGGTGAAAACCAGCAACGCCGCAGCGGCAGCATAGAATAGAAGCCAGGCCCACCATTTCCAGAGCAGGCTCGCGAGAATCGATCGCGAAAGGGGCCGGATGGCCGAACCCCACTCAAGCATCGACAGCAATACGATGGGGAACATCACGAAAAGGCTTGCCAGCAACCACAGAACCTGAGATTCATCGAAATCGTCCAGAACCCAACTCAAGGCCACTCCGGGTATCGCGCCGAACGCCAGGGAATTGACCACATAGAAGGCGTCTGGCATCCAGTCCTGATACGGCCCCTCGGGCCAATTCTCAATCGAGTCGGCGCCCGACGCCGTCTCGACCACGATCACAACCGCAGTAGCGGAGAAGACAACAAGCCACAAGATGGCAAACATACCGGCAAGGCCGGAAAAGCCCAGACCAAAGATCCAGGCGGGGATCTGGGGGATCATACTGAAGAAGACTGCAATCCACGCCAGAATAAGCACGCCCAGCATTCCGGCAGAGAACAACAGCCACCGCGGCCAAATAGTCGGCATCAGCAGGAAACCGGCAATGCCCCGCCACAAGCTTCCCTGCACAGCCTCTGGCGGTCGGATCGTGCCCCGGGGCGACACGCGCTGCGGCGGCGGTCCTCCCTCGTTCTGTCCGCCCTGGGCATCTGCCTCGTCTTCAGCCCAAACCGAGGTGAAGACCGGCTGCCACGCAGGCATCTCTGCGGTGGGAACAATGGAGTAGCCGGCCTCGGCGCCGGCCATCGGGTCGATCTTCGGCGGCGCGGCGGCCGGGGCGCGCACAAGGATCGGCGTTTGGCAGTCGGGGCAGATCAGCTCCTGCCCCACCTGCTCCGGCGCTGCGTGCAGCCGCGTCTGGCACAGCGGGCACACCACCGGAAAAAGCGCCTCATAGCCCGCCGAGTCCCGGCCCGGCCGGCCGGCGTCTTCACGGAGCGCGTAGTCTGCATCGTCGGCAGCGGCTGGGGCCGGAACGCTTCGCCGGGCGGGCTTCGGTGCAGGCGGGGGCACGACGGTCGCAGTCCCGCAGTCGGGGCACGTGAGCTTCTGCCCGACCTCGGCCTCCGTACCCAACATGCGGGTGCGACACACCGGACATACGACCGGGATGTACGTCTGGTAGACCGCTTTCACGTCGGGCGGCGGCTGTCCCACGCCCCACAACGGATACTCGTCGCCGGGGGTGGCCGGTCGAATTGGGCGTCTTTGTATGGCCGGCGCGACAGGGACACGCACCTCGACCACCGTATCGCAGTCGGGGCACTTCAGCGTCTGTCCCACCTGGTCCGGCGCGGCAACCAACCGCGTGGCACACACGGGGCACGTGAGCGTAATGTACTCCTGCTCCGGCCCTTGCGGTTCCGAGCCCTCGTGCAGCCCGTATTCCGACTCCGGGCCCGACTTCGCCGCCCGGGCGGCCGCCTCCTTGGCCGTTGGGACAGGCTGTACGAACTGGCAGAACGGGCATCGCAGCCGCTGCCCCGCCTCCGACGGCCCTGCCCAAAGCCGGGCCTGACACTGCAGGCAGCCGAAATCGATCGCGTTTTCGGGACGGAACGCCATAACTGCAATTCGACCGTCCCTCGCGAATCTTGGCAAGCCCCTGTTGGAGGGGCCGGCCAGATTCTTACACGATCAGCATGGCGTCGCCGTAGCTGTAGAAACGGTATTGCTCCCGGACAGCTTCCTCGTAGGCGCGGCGGATGAGTGCATCGCCGCCGAACGTGCAAACAAGCACCAGCAGCGTTGTTTTCGGAAGGTGGAAGTTGGTCATCAGGACGTCGACCGCCTGGAATTCAAACGGCGGACGGATGAATAGGTCGGTTCTGCCCGCATGGGGCGTCAGCCGCCCGCCGACAGACGCTGTCTCCAGCAGACGCACGGAGGTTGTGCCCACGGCTACTACTCGGCCACCCTGCCGCCGGCATTGGTCGATTCGTTCGACCGTGGCCTGGTCGATCCGGCCCCATTCGGCGTCGAGGTGATGTTCAGCGAGGGTTTCGG
Organism: Thermoguttaceae bacterium; assembly: GCA_034005525.1. Lineage (GTDB taxonomy): Bacteria > Planctomycetota > Planctomycetia > Pirellulales > Thermoguttaceae > PWXP01. The sequence continues at coordinate 6,815 of JAVEUP010000088.1, forward strand.
TCGCGATGGGGCGGAAGGTACCCGCGCCCACGTGAAGCGTCAGCCGGCAGATGGCGATGCCGCGGTCGGTCAACTGCCGGAGCAACCGGTCGGTGAAGTGCAGGCCGGCGGTCGGTGCGGCAATGGCGCCCAAGTTCTCGGCAAAGACCGTTTGATATTGCGCGCGATCGGCGTCGACCATTTCCCCGCCGCGGATGTAGGGTGGCAATGGCACGCGGCCAACGCGTTCAAGGACGACAAAGGGGGCGTCGTCGTTGTCGGGTCGCACAACCCACGCGCCATCAGCCTGTCGGGCCAGCAGTTCAAGCATCGCTGCCTCCCGCCCGCCGGCATCCAGCAGCGTAATGGTCTCACCCGGCACAAGCTTGCCGCGCGTCTTGCCCATGACTCGCCATACACCACCTGGCCCGGCTTCGAGGAATAGCCCCTCCCAATGGCCGCCCGTTGCGGTGCGGTAACCAACCAGGCGGGCTGGAACGACCCGGGTATCGTTGATGACAAGGCAATCACCCGGCCGAAGCAATTCGGGTAGATCGCGCACATGCCGGTGCGCGATGGAATCCGCTTTGCGGTCGATCACCATGAGTCGGGCGTCAACCCGCGAGTGCAAGGGGGACTGTGCAATCAACTCGCGCGGCAGTTCGTAGTCGTAGCGGTCCAGTTCGCTCATGGTGCCTCGGGCTGCAAGGAACGAATCATCAAGTACAATCTGCCGGGCGCTCAGAATTCGATGGGCTTTTCAACGTCGGGAACTGTGGAAATGAAGAACACCTTGCCATCGCCCATGCGGCCGGTGCGGGCGACCTCGACCATCGAGCGTGCCACCTCGTCGGCCCGGGCATCGTCCACCCAGACGGTGATCTCGATCTTGGGCAGGTAGGCCAGTGAGTATTCGCTGTCGCGGTATTCGTCCAGATAACTCTTTTGGCGGCCAAACCCCTTCACTTCGCGCACAGAACACGCCTCGACGGGCGCATTCTTCAGCGCGTCGAGCACTCGATCCGCAAGGAACGGCCGCACAATGACAATCAATTGCTTCATGGCTGAAGTGTAATCGACTCGCCGGCTCTCGGCAAGAAAGCGCCCGCGGCGGTACCCGGGATGGGCTGTCAGGCGGCAGGCTGCTATCATAGACGCCGCGAACTCCGTAACTCGGCCCGAGGAAACCCATGCTTCGCTGGCGACTGCTGCTTGGATCGCTGCTGATTGCCGTCCTTGGCATCCTGTGCTGGCTGGACCATTGGGCGCCGGTGCCGGGCCTGTGGCTGTTCCCAGTCGCGTTGGTGGGTGCCATTGCCGCCACAAACGAGGTGTTGTCTCTGGCGAATGCAGCCGGCGTCAGACCGTTGCCCTGGACTGTGTATGCCAGCAATGTGCTCCTGTTGGTGAGCAGTTGGGTGCCGTTCATCTGGGAGGCGGCGGCGGAAGCAGCCCCCCAAACAACGGCGGGCACCTGGCCGCTATTGGCCTTAGCACTGTGTGTGCTGCTGGTGTTCGCGGGTGAGATGTACCGTTTTCAGAAACCGGGTGGTGCAATGGTCAACGTGGCCATGGCGATCTTGGCTATTGTGTACGTGGGTTTACTGCTTAGCTTGCTTGCCCAGCTTCGCATTCATTGGGGCATTTGGGCCTTGGTTTCACTGTTGATGGTGGTAAAGCTGGGCGACGTGGGCGCGTTCACCGTGGGCCGCCTCTTCGGTCGCCATAAGATCGCGCCCGCGCTAAGCCCCGGAAAGACCGTCGAAGGCGCCGTTGGGGCCCTTATCTTCTCATGCGCGGCCTCGTGGGCAACATTTCACTGGCTGATCCCTTGGACCGCTCCCTCGGCTATGCCGTCGAAACCCTGGTGGGGCTGGATTCTGTTCGGCCTGCTGGTGGGTATCGCCGGGATGGTGGGTGATTTGGCCGAATCGCTGATGAAGCGCGATGCCGGCAAGAAGGACTCCAGCACTTGGATGCCCGGCTTTGGCGGCGTGCTCGATATCCTCGACTCCATCCTGCTGGCCGCGCCGGTAGGATGGTTTTGCTGGGCGCTGGGAATCGTGGGTCCATGACCCGCGAATGTGTCCCGCGTGCTGTCAGTTATCGATTAGTTCGCGGATGAATCGCACTCTCGGCTGGCCGCCGGTGCCGGTCAGATGCTCGGCGAGGTAACGCTGCCGGTCGCGAGGGTTGTGGGGCGGCCGGAAGTTGTCGCCTTTCTGGAGGACCGGGCGGAGTTCGGTAATACCGCCGAACTCTCGACTTCCCGCTGCCTGACATGGAAACCAATGCCCCTCGCCCTGGTCGTCCACGAGATAGAACTCCGGGTACGTGTGGCCCGGGACCCAGACCGAGCGTGCGGGAATTCCTGCTGCACGGCAAATGGCGATGAAGAGCGATGTCATCTCCTCGCAATCGCCCGTGCCGTCGCGTAACGCGGCCAGAGCCCCCTTAATCGGGCCATTCTTGTACTCTACATTCTCACGCACCCAATCGTAGATGGCCTCTACCCGCTCCCACGCCGTTGCAGCGTCGGCGCCGATTTCCCTTGCAAGAGCACGTATCCTTGCGTCACGACTCTCGATCAGCGGACTGGTCCCCAAGTAGATTCGCAACTGGCTGTCCAGGTCGCGGCTCTCGGGAATACGAAACTGTGACGTTTCCGAGGGTGGGAGCAAGGTGCTTCGCTGAATCTCGAAGGTAACTACGGCTCTTGCCTCTTCATTGGCAGGCAGCAAGGGAATCCGCACCAGCATCTGCCGGACCGTTCCGTCGACCATTCGGTAGCCGATTGTGGCCGTCGAACTGACATCTTCCTCAACAACGCGAACCTGTTGTTCGGGCCAATCGATGGGTACGGGAATCGAGGCGATCAGGCCGCGACAGGGTTCACCACCCGCCTGGACCACTACCCCGGCTTGCCAGCGGACAGTCCGCGTTTCACCGGCACCGGTCCCCCCCGTTGCGTCAGACTGAAACTGAGCCGAAGCCGTTCCGCCCATAAGAAGGGTTAGTGACATCAATGTATGTACTTGGAACCATCGCACGGCATACCTCATGATAGGCGTTCAGGGATCGATATATTGGGCCCGACCGAGCCATCTTCTCTATTCTAGCCTATTAGACCACCGCCTTGCCAATTGCGGCTGCCGGCGGTGTGTGTGAGAAGCCAGCCGCCGTGAATGGTTCGACGGGCACAACCTGCTGATTCGGTGGCTTGACCAGACCGGGGCGGCTGACTATTGTACTAGGAGGGGGCAGCCGGAGGACACGGTCTGTGCGAAGGCTTTCCCCTACGGGGGTGTGGAAGGTTGGGCCGAATGAGGCCGTGAGCCAACATGACGCCCGACATGACCGGGAGGCCGGTTGACTGTCAAATGCCCTGACAATCGGCTGAAATACGAAACGAGATCGCTGACGGGGAGGCCGGCCGCCTGATGCCACCGATGGTAATCGATCTGGGACGCGCCGAGGACTGGCGCGATGTCGTTCACCGGGCGGTCCAAGTTCTTGCCGAGGGGGGGGTTGTGTCCTTCCCAACAGAAACGGTCTACGGTGTGGCCGCCAGCGCGTTGGACGAATCGGCCGTTGAACGCCTTCTGGCCGCAAAGCAACGAGCCGCGGGCCACCCGGTGGCGCTGGCCATCCGGTCGGTGGAGGAGGCCCGGGACTACGCACCCGACATGAGTTTGCTCGCCCTGCGCCTGGCAAGGCGAGGGTGGCCTGGCCCCATAACCCTGGTGCTGGACAACTCGCACCCTGAGAGCCTTGTGCGGCAGCTTCCGCCGAAGGTACAGCAAGTCGTCTCGCCGGAGAATACCGTTGGATTGCGGGTGCCGGGACATCCGGCTATCCTCGACGTGCTTCGGATGCTGGCGGGACCACTGGCTCTGACCAGCGCGAACCGATCGGGTGAGCCCGACGCCGTAACCGCGCAGCAAGTGCTCGACGCGGTTGGCCGAGGCGTCGATTTGGTCCTGGACGATGGGCCGTGTCGTTTCGGTCAACCGTCTTCGGTGGTGCGTGTTGTGGGTGACAGGTTCGAGTTGCTTCGTGTTGGTGTTGTTCCCGAGAAGACCCTTCAACGGCTGGCCTCGCTAATGATTCTACTGGTATGCACGGGCAATACGTGCCGGAGTCCTATGGCGGAAATCCTGTGCCGTCATTTGCTGGCAGAACGCCTGAATGTCAATATGGAGGAGCTAGAGGATCAGGGGGTTATCGTCATGTCGGCGGGAATTGCAGGCATGATGGGGGGCAGGGCAAACGCTGAAGCGGTCGAGGTCATGAAGGATTACGACTTGGACTTGAGCGGGCACGAAACGCAGCCGCTGACAGAACCCCTGGTGCGGAATGCCGATTTGATTTATACCATGACCCGGTCGCATCGCGAGGCGATTGTGGCAGAATGGCCCAGCGCCGCCGAGCGCACGTTCCAACTAAGCACGGATGGGAGCGACGTCTCAGACCCCATCGGTGGTTCCGTGGAACGGTATCGCGTGTGCGCCGCCGAGATTTGCCGGTATTTGAAAGCCCGTTTGGAACATTTGGAGGAATTGCCGCGAGGAAGACGGCCCAACAGTGGATTTTAGGCTGCTTGCTGTGCCTGAACCTTTGCCGTTACGTACTATGAACATCGCTATCGGTAGTGACCATCGTGGGTTTCATGTCCGCTCCAAGGTAAGCGATCTGCTTGCCAGGCTTGGACACAGTGTGCAAGACGTGGGGACGTTCTCGCCCGACGCGTGCGATTATCCCGACATTGCTGCGCTGGTGAGCAAGAAGGTTGGTTCCGGCGAGGCGGAACGCGGCATATTGATTTGCGGGACGGGGCTGGGAATGTGTATTGCCGCCAATAAGTTCCCCGGTGTGCGCGCTGCCCCCTGCCACGACGATGTCACTGCCGAGTTGAGCCGGCGTCACAACGACACGAACATCTTGTGCCTGCCCGCCGACCTGCTGGGCGAGCGGCTTATCGACCGAATGATCGAACTCTGGCTGAACACCCCCTTCGAGGGAGGGAGGCACGAACGCCGCATTGAGAAGATTCGCAGGCTGGAACAGCGTTCCCAAAGTTGTGAGGGCAACGACTGATTTCCCGTTTGTTGTAGAGTTGGCGGTCGTAACGGCAGTCACCTCGAAAAAGTGGCGATTCTTGACGCTGAAGCCGTGGCAGACGCTTTTCAGTCGCGTCGAGTCTTGTTACAGTCGAATTTATGGGGCCATTTCACAGCCAGCATCGACATACCCGGGGTCGCCATCGATGAGTTCGCGTCGTCCGAAAGCCGAAGAGGTTGAACTACTGTTACGGAACGCCGAGCTGCGCGACGAGCTTGAGCGGTACTTCGATGAATCGATTAGCCGCGTCAACGTGCAGCATTTGACGCTGGCTGCCGAAAACGACTTCCTGGCCAGCATGTTGGCCTGGGAACAGGCGCCCGTGGTGCCCATCTACCGCTGGTTCGAGCCGGAAATGCGACCGCCGCGCCCCGAATCGCTTAGCGATGAAGACCTGCCGCACATCCTCTGGGCGCTGATCCAGAAGTTGTTCCAGAAGCGGATCGTGCTCGATTTCACGGATCACCTCAGCGATCGGCAGCTTTACACGCTAATCTTCCGCGACATCCTGCCGGCGCGCGAGAAGAAGATGGATTGGCCGGTCACGTGGCTGCATTGGGACTGCACCGGCCCAACAGGCGATCCCGAGGTGTGGCTTCGCCATTATGCCACGGATCAAGAACGCGAGGAGTGGGCGGAAACCTACCGTCAGCCTCTGCCGCCACCTGCCCCATTGCCTTACCCTCGCGATCTGCCCACCGAGCCAGACCAATAGCGTCGGTCGTGAACCGATCCGGATAACGCTTGCCGCAGCTTACGCAGACTTCCCGGGCGCTGGCATAGCGCCTATCCGCTCATCCGGCCAATTCTGCAAAGTCGGTTAAACCCGCAGAATCGCTTCTTCCGATACCGCATGATGATGCTGTGTCGTTCCAGGTTTGCGCCGTGCATGTGGAGCGTGACCTGCTGCAAGAAACCGCACAGTCAACGACTATTCAATTCATGAGGAAGCTGCCAATGTTCGGCAAATGGTTAGTGCCGTTGTTCCTCGTGCTCGCTCTGGTGAGTGCGTCTCCGGTTCGTGCACAAGTGCTACCTGCCGGCGGCGAAGAACCGAGGTCAATTCTGGGAAGACTGGACCAATTTGGGCAGAACTTGTTTGGGGGCATTTTCGGTGATGACCGGGCGGAGAGTCCGAATCCGGCCACGGTGCGCGAACCGGCTCCCTATGAGTCGGTTCCCGGTTGGCAGGGCGGCTCACGCTTGCCGGCCGGAATTCGGCAATCGCAGCCGACGCGACCGCAGGCACAGCCGCCGGCGGCTGGCATGTCGGCGTTCAGCGAGGAGTCTCCAGCGCCGCGGGCCGGTAGCATCCTGACGGGTCCATCACGTTCCTCGCACGGTAGTGCCGCACCGGGCACTCCTTCTACCGTGAGCGGACAGCAGGCTCCGGTCTATCGGCCAGTAGCTCGCCCCGACGCTTACGCGCCGAGCCCGAAGGACGCGCCTGGAGCGACTGTCGACACACCACGGTCGGGGCCGCCAACCGCCGTGCACTCGTCGTCGCCGGAGACGGTGGGAGCATTCAACCCGGTGCAACGTCCGTTGCATCAGCGATTGTCTGTTCTGAGAGATTCGGCTTTTGACGCGACCAATACCCACTCGGCGGCGGCCGAGCAGGATCCTTCAACCAACGCGCTCACGGCGACCCAATCTGGGGCCACTGACCCGCCCGAAGTCAACCGTGGCGAGAATCTGATTATAGCGCAACCGCTTGAGGCTGGAGCGGGACAGTCGGCGAGTGTTGCTCGCGGCGCTCCGACGCCGGCGGTTCGGCCTCCATCGGCTGAACCGGTGCCGGTCGCCGGCCGGAATCTTCCAGAAACTGCACCAACGCCTGCGTCTCGGGAAGCCCGATCAGGCTCCGACCCCCGCGATGGAGTACTGCTTGCTCAGAAGGGACCGGTTCTCAGTGTCGAGACATTTGGACCGCGCACCATAGCGATTGGCAGGGAAGCGTCGTACCGGTTGAGTATTCAAAACGCCGGCGAGGTTGGTGCCGACGAGGTGATCGTCTACATTCAGCTCCCTTCCTGGGCCGACGTGTTGGGTGCCGAGGCCAGCATGGGCGCCACCCAGCCTCCCGCGGCAGGGTCCCACGAAGGAGCCTTCGTCTGGAGGGTCGGGCATCTCGCAGCCAAGAGTAGCGAGCGTCTTGTACTGAAACTGATTCCGCGGCAGAGCCGGCCTTTCGATCTATCCGTTCGTTGGGAATATCAACCCCTGTTGCAGCAAACTCTCATCGAGGTTCAAGAGCCTCAGGTGGAGATTCAGTTGGAAGGGCCTCGCGAGGTGCAATACGGGCAGCGCGAAACGTACCGGTTGCGGATGAAGAATACCGGCAACGGCCCCGCTGAGAACGTCGTGATCACCCTGCTTCCCGTGGGGGCAGGCAGTAGTCAACCCGTTTCGCACCGTTTGGGTTTGCTTGACGCAGGCGCGGAGAAGGCCATCGAGGTCGAACTTACCGCACGGCAGGCGGGAAGTATTACGGTCGGCGTTGAGGTCCGCGGCGAGGGCGGTCTGCAAGCGGAACTGGCGGAGACCATCCTGGTGAGGCGCGCTGAGTTGCACCTTGCGGCCAGTGGGCCCGGAGTCCGCTTTGTAGGTTCTGAGGTCACCTACGACCTTCGCGTTGCGAATCCTGGGAATGCGCCTGCAAGAAACGTCCAACTCAGCGCCACTGTTCCGTCGGGGGCCAAGTACATTTCCGGCATCGACGGAGGGCGTCTTGAAGCCAATGGCACGCGCGTTTCCTGGATTATTCCACAGATGGAAGCGGGAGCTGAGGAGACGTACCAACTCCGGGCCAGCCTCGGGCTGCCCGGTACGAACCGGCTGGAATTCCTCGCGGTGGCCGAGGACGCGCTGACTGCTTCCGCCGAGGCACTTACCAACGTCGATGCAATGGCCGACCTGGCCATGGACGTGGAAGACCCGCGTTCACCGGTTCCCGTGGGCAGCGACACGGTCTACAGGCTTCGCGTGCGGAACCGGGGGACGAAAGCGGCTGAAAACGTCGAGATCGTGGCGTACTTCTCGCGCGGCATTGAGCCGGTTTCGGCCGAGGGCGGGGCACACCGAATAGGCCCCGGACAGGTTGTGTTCAGTCCGATTGCGTCCTTGCCTCCGGAGACCGAAGCCGTCTTTTCGATCCGTGCCCAGGCATCGCAGCCCGGAAATCACATCTTCCGGGCCGAGATGCACTGCAAGCCCTTGGATACCCGCCTCGTGCGGGAGGAAACGACGCACTTCTACCAAGACGGGGCGATCGCCTCCTCAGCGTCTGATGCGAAGGCGGTCAACACCGCCGACCGGCGCGCCGCAACGGGCGAAGCAGCCCATCCGCAAGCTCCGTCGCAGCCGGCGCCGGAGCCTCGCAGATAAGGCTTGGTCAGGCCCTTCGCCGGGCGATCCAGCCGAAAGCAAACCCCAGCAGGGCAGCGCCCACCGAGATGCCGCCGAATACCATCGCATCGCCTGCGAAGTAATTCACCAAACTGGCAAACATCGCGGCGGCGGCAAGTAGCAATGCCAGCGCCATAATCATTACGGCCACCGTCAGGGTGCGCACTCTTCCTCGGACTGAATCGAGCAGAGCGTGGAATTCTTCCGGATGCTTGGTAGATGACTCAGTCATGGGAGTTCACGGTTCCTCCGGCTGAGGGTTCCATTGTAGTCGAAGCCTTCGACATTGAGCTTCAATCGGAACACCGCTTCCTTGGCGGCGACGGTCGTGTATAGATAATTACCTAGGAAGTGGCAGTTTGTGGCCCCTCCGCCGCCGGCATCGTACTGGCGGATCAACAGCCCTTTTTCCACGTCGACCACATTGATGACCCCTCCTCGCCACATGGCCACATAGAGCCGGTTTTTCGAGTCAAACACCATTCCGCCAGGGTCGAACTTGCCGCCCACGAACGTCCCTCGCGTCTCGTCGGGAAAGTCCACCAGGACGCGCTGGTTCGCGACGGCACCTTCCTCGGTCAAGTCGAACATCAAGACGCGGTATTGCTGGCTTTCCGCAACGCACAGGTGCCGTTGATCTGCCGTAACTGCAATCCCGCTTGGGTACGCCAATCCGGTGGCAAGCAGGGAGGCACGCCCGGTGCGCACGGCGTAACGGTACACAGCCCCCGTCGGACTTTCGGCGGTAGACTTGCCCGGGTCGGTGAAGTAGATGTTCCCCAGCCGATCCAGGGCAACATCGTTGACAGTGTCAAATCGTCTTCCTTCCGACCGCTCGGCCAGGACCTCAACGCTCGTCCCGTCGGCCGCCACTCGCAGGAGGCGGCCACCGCCGGCGTCGGCGACAATGAGTCGGCCTTCGCTATCGAGCTTCAAACCGTTGGCTTGCGGCACGCGCCCCTCAAGCGGCGCAAGTTTTCGCAGATCGCATAAGATCGAGGCCGTTCCATCAGTGGCAATCCGCCCGATGACGCCCAGTTCACGATAGTTGGCGACGAACAGGTCGCCTTCGGCATTCAACGCTGGGCCCGCGGCAAAGGCGAAGCCAGTAGCCGCAAGTTCCGGCTGAACGGAATGTGAGGGCGGCAAGTCGGCGTGTTGCTCGGCGCGCCCTTGCGCCGGCCCGAACAGAACCCCTATTGATAGGGATAGGCTAAGAAAGATACAACGCGACATAGTTGTCCCCACACGCGGTAAAGCGGGCAATCTCATGCCCGCGGCTTCAGCGGCTGACTGATTGGAAATCCGCCCGCTGCACCGCGAGAACCGACGCCCCCCCTAAACGGTTGCCGATGCGGTCGTCTGAGGCAACCGCAGTCTTTTCCATTATATGTAACAATAGGCATGGTCACAAGCTCCTACGACGGAATCTCCTACGACGAAAGCCAGCAAACTTGGAAGTTCGCGTAACTCGCATGGCCAATATAGGCGATCATGCCTTCCCTTCATTTGCCGCAGATATCGCAATCGCCGCAGGATACCCATTTAAGGTGAGAACCGCCCTTTCCAGTGTGTGGCACTGTTCGCTATACTCTGCGACCCGTCGGGGTATGCCAGTCGTTCTGGGAGCGGTGTTCTGCTACGCGTCGCACGACGGGTGCGGCCGCCAGAGGGCTGCAACGGCACTGGACTTCGAGAACCCATCCGGTTTTACGATGAATATTGACGGTTCAGGGGATCGATGAGGCGCGCCATGTGGTTTCGGTTGGCAATCGCGATACCATGCTGCATCGCCGTGTTGGGCTGCGGAACCACGAAGTGGACCGACACCTCGCGGACAGCAACCGAGCAGATCCTCCTTTCCGACGCCATGGACCGCGCGGTGAGCCAGCTTGATTTTCGCGCACTGGCCGGAAAGACGGCATACCTTGACTCAACCTATTTGAAAAGCGTCGTCGACTCGCAATACCTCATCAGCGCAATGCGTCAGCATATGCTGGCGTCCGGATGCGTACTCCGGGACAAGAAAGAGGAGGCTGACTACATTGTCGAGATTCGGGCAGGCGCCATCGGCACGGATCGCCACGAGCTTCTGTACGGCGTGCCGGCGACTGAAGTTCCGTCGGTTGTGTCGCTTTCTGGCGTTCCGCGCGCGATACCGGAGATGCCGCTTGTGAAGAAGACCGAGCAGCGTGGTGTGGCCCGAATCGCGGTGTTCGCGTACAACAGCACGACAGGGCGGCCGGTGTGGCAATCGGGAGTGATCCCCATCGAGAGCAACGCCAAGGATCTTTGGGTACTGGGAGCAGGCCCGTTCCAGCGAGGCACCATTTACGACGGCACGAAGTTCGCCGGCGACAAGCTGAACATTCCCCTGATCGATCCTATGTCTGCGAGCAAGAACAGGGACTACTTCAGTGTAGCCGACGAAGCGTACTTCTCGGAGCCTGTCGAAGCCGAAGAGCAGGTGGCCGATACGGCCGCACCGGACAGCACGGCGGAAACCAAGGTTGTCCCAGCATCGACTCAGGCAGCAGCGCCGCCAAAGGAACCGACGCCATCTCAGCAAGAAGAACCAGCCAAGGCGCCGGCTCAGGCAGCAGCGCTGCCCAAAGAATCAACGCCATCTCAGCAAGAAGAATCGCCCAAGGAACCGAATTTGTCCCAGGCAGCAGCTACGCCCGAGGAACCGGCTTCGTCCCAGGCAGCAACGCTGCCGAAGGCCCCGACTCCCTGCCAGGTAGAGTCTTTGCCGAAAACTCCGGCGCAAGCTGCCGCGACTGAGGCCGACGCAACCGAGGCCAGCGTGGCCCCTGCCGGCGATGCGCAGGTTTCGCCTGCCGCCCACACCGAGGCCATTGAAGAGAAGAAATGACCCGGGGGGAAGTGATGCCGGAAAGAGTTTGTCCTTCGGAAGTGCGATGCCTGGAGGGACTGCCGGTTGTTGCGGTCGATATCGGCAATGCACGAATCAAGATCGGCCGGTTCCCCGCAGCATGCGGGTCGCAACGGGGGACCCGTTGTCCCGCCATACCCACGAATGCCAAGGTACCCGGCGGATCAACGTCCCGGTCGGTGCAGACGCTGCCCGCCCCCGTGGACACGCTGTCGATAGGCGGCGTCCGGCCGGAGTTTGATCAACTCACCGGCTGGGTCGAACGGGCTGCTCCACCCGTGCTCTCTTGGTGGATCGGAAGCGTGAACCGGCCGGCCACGACCCTGCTACTCGACTGGTTGCGCAGCGCCCGACCGCAGGATGCCGTCACGTTGCTTGTTTCAGCCGACCTGCCTCTTGTGATCCGACTGCCGGAACCGGACAGGGTAGGTATCGATCGGCTACTCGACGCCGTGGCGGCCAACATGCTGCGTTCGCCGGGGCGCCCCGCGGTAGTCGTCGACGTCGGTACGGCCATTACAGTCGACTTGGTTTCGGCCGACGGGGCGTTCTGCGGCGGCGCGATTCTTCCGGGAACCGCTATGTCGGCGCGGGCGCTCACGGAATTCACCGACCTTTTGCCGCAGGTGGACGTTGCCGACCTCGGGGAGCCGCCCCCACTCGTTGGCAAAACAACCGTTCAAGCGATGCACAGCGGGTTGTTCTGGTCGGCCGTCGGAGCTGTCCGCGAGCTGGCTTCGCGGATGCTCGCTGAGCAGCAACCGGCCAACGGTTCGCCGGAACCGCGCTCGCCGAGCATCTTCCTGACGGGTGGTGCAGTCGCAGCAATGGCTGGGCTGTTGGGGTCCCGGGCATGCCTTGTGCCCCACCTCACGTTGGCCGGAATTGCATTGACGGCCCAGGCAAGTGCTGCGGGATCGTTGCAGGGCCAACCGCAACCGGAGTAGTCCCCCGGAATGCTCAAGCCAGGCCGTCGGCCAGGGTGCGGAGTCGGGTGCACTGTTCCTCGACAAACGGCACCGCTGCGCCTGGCGGCGGGGGGGCGGGTACGAGGCGGTGGGCAATCGCGTCGAGCAGTTCTGCAAGCCCCTCTCCCCGTAGTGCGCTGGTTTCCAGCGCCGGGGGGCGCGGGCCGAAAGCCCGCGGTAAGTCAGCCTTGTTGTCAACCGGCAACACGCGCCGCCCGTCGTGCAGCCACGACTCTTCCTCGGCAGAAATAGAAACGGTGCGATCGAAAACCAGCACCAGGAGGTCTGCGGTGGCCATCTGCTCTTGCCCCAACGCAATCCCCCGCTCCAGCACCGCGTCGCCCGATCTCGGAATCGTCGCGGACGGAGACCCTGCCGTATCGACCAGTTCGACGGGCCAACCGCTGATGGCGGTTGTGGCCGAGAGGACGTCGCGCGTGGTGCCGGCGGTTGAGTGGACGATGGCCCGCTCGTATCCGAGTAGTGCATTCAGCAGGCTGCTTTTTCCCACGTTCGGCCGGCCGGCTAGGACGACGCGCCACGATCGCGTCAGGTGCCGGCCCACTTCGGCACGCGCAAGCAATGAATCAATCTGCTCCCGCGCCGCGGCCTGCTTACCAACGGCAATGAGCCGCTCAACTTCGGCCATCGCGCGGCGAAGTGCTCCGCCATATTGATCGAGCAGAATCGCGGCGGTGCGTTCGGTTCGGGCGTGGGCCATCGCAATGCGGGCCTCGGCGGCGATAGGATCGGCGCTTCGGCTGCGGACCCATTCCTGCCATCCGACGATGTGCGCCCCGTCGGCCGCCAGGGTGTGCTCGATTCGCTCAACGGCCGCCATGCCGCCGTGGCAGTGAATTTCGACAGCGCCGTCACCGCGACGATGCAGCACCACCGGCTCGCCGGGTGCTTCGCCGAACAACCCCAGCAACGGGCGATCCACCGGGTGCGCCTCCAGCGATCCTCCGGACCGAGGCCGAACATGGACGGCCACGGCGCCGGCTGCTCCCGGTCCCTCGGCGCGTACCGTCGCAATTGCCGCCGGCCCGGGCGCCGTTAGACGCGTAATGCAGAACGAATTCGGATCGACCATGCCGACACTCGCAACGACCAAGGAATGCTCCAGACCGATCGGGCGGCACGCCCTGACGGACGAAGGCCGTAGCCTGGGCTGCGCAGAATCCGGCCCTGCCGCGCCCTTCAACCGCCTCGGCGTGTCACCTCGTTGTTGCACACAAGTCCAGCCCGTAACCGGCCGGCTTGCCCGGCCGGAACGATGGTCCTTGGGCTGCCATTTTGGTTACGGGGGCACATCAGGCGATACCCAACGCCTTCTCAACCCTGTCGCCGTAGGCCGGATCGGCGCGATGGAAGTGGCCGACCATTTCTTCTTGGATTTCGCAAGGCGCCTTTCCGAGGCTGCCGGCAATGCTGTTGACAAGCCGCTCTTGTTCATCGGGAGGCATAAGCCGGAACAAGTTGCCCGGCTGTACGTAGTCGTCGTCGACGCCGCGTTGCTGTTCGTACCGGTCGGCATCGCCGGATATCTTCAAGGGCGGTTCGTGGTACGCTGGATCCGCAATGGGTCCGTCGAACCGGTTCGGCTCGTAATTGGGCGATGCACCCCCGTTTCCGTCGAAACGCATTTGGCCGTCGCGCTCGTAGTTATTGACCGCCGCAACCCGCGGACGGTTGATCGGAAGCTGCTCGAAGTTCACACCCAACCGGTAACGGTGCGCGTCGGCGTAGGCAAACACGCGGGCCTGAAGCATCTTGCAGGGCGAGAATGAGATGCCGGGTACCACGTTTCCCGGCGAGAATGCCGACTGCTCGACCTCGGCGTAGTAGTTTTCCGGGTTGCGGTTCAGCTCCAGGACGCCGACCTCGACAAGGGGATAGTCGGAGTGGGGCCATACCTTGGTCAGGTCGAATGGGTTCCAACGATACCGCTCTGCATCGGCTTCCGGCATGACCTGCACGGAGAAAGTCCACTTCGGAAACTCGCCGCGCTCGATCGACTCGAATAACTGGTGCGTGTGGTAGTCCGGGTCTTGGCCGGCAAGCCGATCGGCCTCACCCTGGTCCATGCACCGGATACCCTGCTGCGTCTTGAAGTGGAACTTCAGCCAGAATCGCTCCTTTTCGGCGCTGATGAAGCTATACGTGTGGCTGCCATACCCGTTCATGTAGGGAATGCCCTCGGGGATGCCCCGGTCGGAGAACAGGATAGTCACCTGGTGCAGCGACTCGGGCACCTGCGACCAGAAATCCCATTGCATGGTCTCCGACCGGAGATTCGTTTGCGGGTCGCGTTTCTGCGAGTGGATGAAGTCGGGGAACTTGATGGCGTCGCGGACGAAGAACACCGGGGTGTTGTTCCCAACCATGTCCCAGTTGCCTTCTTCCGTGTAGAACTTCAGCGCGAAGCCGCGCACGTCGCGGACCGTATCGGCCGACCCCTTTTCGCCGGCAACGGTCGAGAAGCGGCCGAACACCTCGGTTTGCTTCCCGACCCCGGCGAACAGCTTCGCCCGCGTGTACCGTGTAATGTCGTTGGTGACGGTGAATACGCCGTGGGCGCCTGCCGCCTTGGCGTGGACCACGCGCTCCGGAATGCGTTCCCGGTTAAAGTGTGCAAGCTTTTCGAGCAGGTAATGGTCTTGCAGCAGCGTAGGCCCGCGCGCACCGGCCGTCAGGGAGGTCTGGTTATCGGGCACGGGGATTCCCGCCGCGGTAGTCAGTGTCTTCCGCTCGCTCATAAGTTTTCTCCTGTTAGGGACCGGTCGCACGAAGGTATGCTTGAACGCTGCATTCTGCCATCTTCTGGCAGTGCCGACAACAGCCCCCCCTTTGTCGCCAAGGCTAGCTGCGGCTAGAATGCATACCGCTGCCGGTGAGAACAGCGGGTTGGCACGGGCCGCGCGCCAAGCGGCACGGGCAAATTCAGCCCCCTTCAACTCCCGGGACCTACAACGGCCCGTGTCGCAGCAAGAGTGCAGCTTTCACCCACAACGACACCACACGCTGCCCGTGGCCAGTGGGGCCGATGGGGCCAGCGTTTAATAAGGAGACGACACCGATGCATCCCACCCTGCAGGGGCTTCTGGCCGATACCCCCGTTCTTACCGACGGTGCTTGGGGCACGCAGCTTCAATTGCGCGGCCTGCCCACCGGCGCCTGTCCCGATGCCTGGAACCTCGATCAGCCTGCGCTTGTTGAGCAGGTTGCCGCGGCGTACGTCGATGCCGGCAGCCGGATCATTCTGACGAACACGTTCGGGGCCAACCGATTCACGCTTGCACGTTACGGATGCGCGGAAAAGGTTGCCGAGATCAATCGGGCCGGCGTAGAGATATCGCGGCGCGCGGCGGCCGGCCGGGCGATGGTATTCGCCTCGATGGGGCCCAGCGGAAAGATGCTCATGATGGGCGACGTGAGCGAAGACGAACTGCGCGAAGCCTTTGCGGAGCAGGCGCGGGCAATGGCCGAAGCCGGAGCCGACGGCATCGTGGTCGAGACGATGTCGGACCCGGCCGAGGCGAAGTTGGCTGTTGCCGCGTCGAAGGAAACGGGGCTGCCCGTGGTCGCGTGTATGGTGTTCGATTCCGGCCCGGCCAAGGACCGCACCATGATGGGCGCCACCGTCGAACGAGCGGCGGAAGCCCTTTGCCAGGCCGGCGCCGACGTGGTAGGCAGCAACTGCGGCCGGGGGATCGCCGGGTTTGTCGATCTTTGCCGTCGAACAAAGGCCGCTGTGGACCGTCCTGTCTGGATCAAAGGAAACGCCGGCTTGCCCGAAATCGAGGACGGCAAGACCGTGTATCGCCAAACGCCAGAGGAGTTTGCGGCCTACATGCCGCAGCTTGTCGATGCCGGCGCGAGTTTCCTCGGCGGCTGCTGTGGCACAACGCCCGACTTCATTCGCGCCGCGGCGAAGGCCCTGTCGAACTGAGCGCCGAGGAGGAAGCGAAACAAGGAGGGGAACAAGCCCATTTGCCGGGACGGCTGGGAGGGTGCTGTGCACTGATGAAACCTGATCCCTTCTCCTCCCCGGAGTAGCCCATGCAATCATTTCAACCAGTCCTCCTGAAGGTATGGCGCGAGGCGTGCCGCGATATCGAGATCGAGCGGGCGGCGGCTGATATCGCACGCCTGCTGACCGGCGACCTGCCCCTGGCACGGCTGCTGATCCGGCGCGTCGATATCCGCCGGAAGTGCCTTGAGACTGTGGCGGAGGAAGTGTTCTTGTCCGGAGCGGCGCCGGGCAACGCATGGACCGAGTGCGACGAGACGGAATGGATCGCTCTTTGCGACTTCAGCCGCACCGGCCGGATTGTGCGGCTGGGTCCTGCCGGGGACCATGCCTGCGGCGATTTCGACCTGGGCTTCACTTACTCCGAGGCGCCCGGAGGTGAGGTTCTTGTAGGGCCCCTGCGCCGGGAGGACTCGCTGACCGGCTTGCTCCTTCTGGTGGCAAGACCTGAAGAACGCTTCTCCCAACGGCACGAGGAACTGGCGACCGTGCTGCTCGACCCGTTCTCCCTGGCGTTGGAAAATGACCGGCGGTTGTGCGAATTGGCCGCACAGCGCGAGGCCGCCGTGGCCGATCGCCGATCGTTGCTCAGCCGGCTTGGCCGGAAGGAAATCGGCGATACGATCGTCGGGGCGAACGAGGGGCTCGCCGGCGTCCTCGAGCGCGTCGAACTGGTCGCGCGATCCGACGCGCCCGTGCTCATCTTCGGCGAGACCGGCACGGGAAAGGAACTGATCGCGCGGGCCATCCACCAGCGTTCGCCGCGTGCGGCGGGCCCGATCCACCGGGTCAACTGCGGGGCCATTCCGCCGGAGTTGATCGACGCGGAATTGTTCGGCCACGAACGGGGCGCGTTTACCGGCGCCGAGCAGCAGCGCAAAGGCTGGTTCGAGCGGGCCAACAACGGCACGCTGTTCCTCGACGAAATCGGCGAGTTGCCGCTCGCCGCACAAGTGCGGCTGCTGCGAATCCTGCAAGACGGCTGGCTGGAACGCGTGGGCGGGCAGCATCCGGTGCATGTCGACGTGCGCATCGTCGCCGCCACGCACCGCGACCTGGCCCGCATGGTGGCCGAGGGCCGGTTCCGGGAGGATTTATGGTACCGGATGGCCGTGTTTCCCATCGTGCTGCCCCCGCTGCGCGAGCGCCGGGGCGACATTCCTGAACTGGCCCGCCATTTCGCCCGCCGCGCCGCGGTTCGATTCGGACTGCCCGAGGTCCTGCCCACCGACGACGACCTGCGGCTGCTTTGCGCGTACGACTGGCCAGGCAACGTGCGCGAATTGGGCACGGTCATCGACCGGGCCGCCATTCTGGGCAACGGTGGGTCGCTCGAGGTGGCCAAGGCCCTCGGCGGCGGTGAAACCGCCGTGACCCGGTCTCCCAAGCCGGCTACATCAGGGCATCCGCCAGCCGGACCCGCAACAAGCGCGCACGTCGAGCCGCTGGACACGGCCATTCGCCGCCACATCGAACGCGCCCTGGCCGCTGCCCGCGGCAAGGTGGAAGGCCCGCGTGGCGCCGCCGAAATGCTCAGCGTCAACCCGCACACCCTCCGCTCGAAAATGCGCAAGCTCGGTATCGACTGGCGCGGGTTTCGGGAACTGTAGTGTAGGTCTCAGTGTCCGCAGCAGCTTGAACAGCTCTCGGCCGAAGTCGCGGCCAAGGGAACGCCCAGCCGCCGGGCCAGCGAGTTGGCCAAATCAATGTACTGCTGATGGACCTCGGGGCCGATGTGTTCGCTTTCCACCTTGGCGAAAGCGTCAAGGAGTTGCTGCTGGTCGTCGTCCGTGAAGGCGTCATTCGCCATCGTGAAGAGGCAATGGTCTTCCTTCCGGATGTGTTCCCGCAGCAATTCGATGAATTCGCGGGCATGCTGGGCAAAGCGGGCAGCGGCGTCGGTGTCGTCACACGATGTCGCGGCAACGGCCTCGGCCATGCCGGATACCAGCCTGCGCCCTTGCTCGTGCTCGTACAGCATGACCCCTGTTGGGCCGCAGTCGCGCGAGAAGCCCTTGGCCTCCATGGCGGGGAAGAAATGCGATTCTTCTTTTCCATGGTGGCAACGGTCGGCGAAGTTCCGAAAGAAGTCGATGGCCTCCTGGGCCGACTCCCCGTCGACCCGGCCCGACGCTTCGGCTTGCCCGGCGAGTTTCTCCAGGCAGTTGAGCACCTGCTCAATCACCCGGTGTTCGTTGGAAAGGATATCGCTTGGTTTCATGGGAAAGTCTCCTGGTTAGGACGGTGACGATTTGGAGGGCTCCGGCACGCCCGGGACATTCAGGTGCGCCAAAGTGGTCTCGTGAAGGAAATTAAGGTACGCCTGGCGGACTCCGCTCCACCGATTGTGTGCAGGGCATGTTCCGGAGCACGATGGCTGTCCGAGGAGGCAGCCGGTCCAACGACTGACGTGATCGATCGGTTCCATCACGTCGTACAGGGAAATGTTCTCCGGCGGGCGTGCCAGGCGGAATCCGCCTCCCTTGCCTTTCTGCGAATCGACCAGCCCATGTTCCGCCAGTGTCTTCAGCAGCTTGCCCAGGTAATTCCGTGGCGCTCCGATATGCTCGGCCAGCTCGGCGGTCCCAAGGTACGCATTTTCGGCTGATCTGGCCAAGGCCGACAGTGCGTTCACGGCGTGTGTTCCCGACTTTGAGATCATGGCATCGACGGCCGGAGAAATATGGTAATCACATGTGATTATATGATTCTAGGCTGAAAAGTCAAGGCCCCTTGAAATTGGGACAGTCCCCCTGTGAACGGTTACCAAACCTCTCTCAACTTCGGTCAGTTGGCTCCCAAGATGTCCGGCCCTTTGTCGCGGAAGTACTCGAGCCATGCCTTGGTGATAGCGCCGGCCATGCCGTGGTCGTTCTGCTCGTAGTCGTCGATGGTCTTGCCCCAGTAGAAGCCGATCCAGCCGTCAACGAACTCACGGGAACCCTCGACAAATGCGTCCAGGTCGTCCAGGCCACAGCGCAAAGGAAACATCTCCTCGATAACCAGGGGCTTTCCGACGTTGTAGACGCGCAGCGAGGCAAGGGCCTTTTCCACCTCGCCCTTTTCGGGATAGAAGTGGACGCTGACGAAATCCAGGTTCTCGCCTACCTCGTCAGAGTAGAACAGCGGCTTCGCCTTCGGGAAGGTGTGCGCCCAAGGGATCACGCCGACGGTAATCATGTGTCGGCCGTCGTGCTTACGGATTGCTGCGACAAGCCGGTCGACCCAGGCTCGCGCCACTTCCGCCCTTGTGCGGCCGGCAAGGTCGAGTGAGATGCGCTGCACGAAGTGCTTGCCGCCGAAGTCGCCGGCCAGCCACTCGGTTTCCGGCTTCTTGGCACCGGGCAAGATGGGTTCGTTCATCAGGTCGTAGCAGAAGACGGCCTCGCTGCCAGCGCAGACCTTGGCGACGGCCTCCCAGAATCGGGCTTGCACGGTCCAGCGATCGGCTTCGTCCAGGGCGTCGTACCACTGCGGCACCGCCTGTTTGTGGTAGCAGCCCAGACCGGTGATGTTCAGGTACAGGCCGACATCCTCCGCGAGGCGGACCAGGCGAGCCAACTGCCGCAGGGCCGCTTCGTCCGGTTCGTCGGCCGATTTCATAAATGCCGGCAACTGCAAGTGAATCCGCACCACATTCGCACCCAGCGCCTTCATCTCGCGGAAGTCCGTCACAACAGCAGGCCACTCGTCGTGCCAATACTCCTCGAGAAGGCGTCCGGCGGCATCGTGGTCATAGTTGAACCCCCATGCGATGAATCGCTCGCCCGACGCCACGCGTACGAAGTGCGAGCCGTCCCGGCTGGGCCGGATCAGTTCGAGTGCGACTTCGCTACGGGGTGCATCGCCAGCAACCACGCTCGGGATCTGGGCCGGGACCAGCAATGCGCAGAAAAGGGCCAATGGGGTCGAAAATCTTTTCATCATGCCAAGGTCGTGCCGGAGGTTTGTGGATGGGTAACCGTTCAAAGGGGACTATCGCAGCCGTGTTTCACCATCCTGATGAATGGTGCCGGCTAACACAAGCCCACGCGCAATCCATCATAGATGGGTAGGGTGGGACAAACAAGCCGCTTCCCCGGTGGGCCGTCGGTCGCTACAGCCGGCGTGCTTCCAAGCAAGCGGGCTGCAAATCAGGTTGATTAAGGCTTGTGCGGGCCCACCAACGATGTACGCGACCATGCCCCACCCCACATAGATGAGTAATCCAGACTAACACAAGTCCACTCGCAGTCCATCATAGGCAAGTTCCATTCCCGCGGGTAGATGCCTGCTGGTCTCGTCGTGCTTCAAGTCGTGTGCAATATGCGTGAACAACGTCCGACGGGCACCGATGCCGCGGGCCGTGGCAATGGCTTCGTCGAGGGACAGATGCGTCGGGTGGGGACGCCGGCGGAGGCAGTCGAGTATGAGCACGTCGAGGCCGGCTAGCAGGTCCCGACTTGCCGGCGGAATGCCGTTGGTATCGGTGCAATAGGCCACATCGCCAAGCCGGAGCCCAAGCACGTCGAACCGCCCGTGCGGCAGGACGATCGGCTGAATCGTTGCCCCGAGTACATCGAACGGTTCAGAGTCGATGCGGCGCAGGTCCAATCGCGGCACGCCTCCGGCGGGCCAATCCCGGGTCACCGGGTCGAAGGCATAATGCACCACTCGCCGGATGCACTCTTCGGTTTGACGGCTGCAGTAAACCGGCAGATCGTGCCCGAGATATTTTGGAAAGACCCGCAGATCGTCTAGCCCGAACAGGTGGTCGGCATGTTCGTGCGTGAATACCACCGCGTCGATCCGACCGACCCGCTCGCGGAGCAGCTGCACCCTCAGTTCGGGTGGTGTGTCGATGAGAAGGTGGCCGTCCGGCAGGCCAAGGAGCACGCTGCACCGGGTCCGGCTATCGCGTGGGTCGGAACTCCGGCACGTATCGCACTCGCACCCGACGACGGGCACCCCATGCGAGGTGCCCGTGCCCAGAAACAGCAATTCGTTGTGCAACTCAGTGAAGCTTGGCAATTTTCCGTGGGCAATTGGGATTTGTCGGAATCGGGGCCTCCTCGCATCCCTTTTTTACCGCAATGATCCGGTTGTTGGCAAGGCACGCGATTGGGACAAGAACCTTGCGTGGTGTGGCGTTCCGTTTCGCCGGACAACCATGAAGCCGCCAACCACTTGGCGTTGCCGGCAACTCTTGCCACACACCGCCGCCGGCGTTTTCGGATGTCCGTGTAGACAGCTAGCGGCCGGACAGGGTATGATAAGCGGCATCATCCATCGTTCATCATCGGGCCTTTCTGGTAGTTGCCGCAATGGCTACAACAACATTTCTCGAGGGAAGTGGAACCCGCACGTGGGGAGGCCATGCAGCGGTTCGTTCCTGCGACGGGCTGGTGGCCCGCTACAAGCAGATTCTCGACCAGCCGCGGTTGAGCTGGACGGAGCACCATCAGTTGATCCGTTTGCTGGGCGCCGGTGGCCAGGGAATTGTGTTTCTCAGTGAGCGCCGCGGGACCGACAGTTTCACGCTTCCGGTGGCCATCAAAGTGTTTTCGCCGGAGCGCTACGAGGACGAGCGGTCCTACGACGAGGCGATGGGCCGCATGGCGCAGGTAGCCGCCCACGTTGCACAGATTCAACAAGACAACCTGCTCGACGTCCATAACTGGATCGACCGCGACCGGATACGGCTCATGGAGATGGAATGGGTGGACGGGTTCGACCTGAAGCAGTTGCTCACCCGCAAAATGCTCGAATGGATTCATTACCACGTGAGCAACAAGCGATGGCGCTACATCAACCAGGTGATCGTCACGGCCGGACCGGTGCAGCCGCGAGTCAAGCCCGGTGTGGCCATTGCCATCGTGCGCGATTGCCTGGCCGCACTCGCAGCACTGCACCGGCACGGGATCGTTCACGGCGACCTGAAACCCTCGAACATCATGCTCAAGCGGACGGGCAACGCAAAGATTGTGGACCTGGGTTCGGCGTTTGAGCTAAGCAACCCGCCGGCCCGCCGGAGCTGCACCCCCACCTACGCGGCGCCCGAGGTCCTTGACGGCGAGCCTTGCACGCCGAGGAGCGACCTTGCGAGCCTGGGTTACGCGCTGATTGAAATGCTTTCCGGCTCGCCGCCGTTTGCCGGCTTGAGCAGCTACCAGGAACTGCTCGAGGCCAAGCGGTTCCTTGCGCAGCGGCTTTCACGGATTCTGCCCGAAGAAGTGGTCTGCAACGAGTTGCTGATGAGCTTCTGCCGCGGGCTGGTGGCTCCGGATCCGTCGCGCCGCTTCCCCAGCGCCGAAGCGGCCGACCTGGTGAAGGAGGGTGCGGCCAGCTTCCATCGGCAACTGATCAAAGGCGATTTGGCCAGCGAGTACGACAACGAGATTCGCCTTTGGCTCGAGGAACTCGAGTGCCTTGGCGAAGACGGCGCGGCGCCCCCCGCAGAGTGACTCTCATTACAATTCGAGCCGCCGTCCCAGTTCGTGGCTGCGACGCGCTTGCTGCACGACCCACAACGCTTGATACGCGTCTTCAAGGTCGCAGGTGCGCCGCAGCAGGCTTGTCACCGCGCGGTGGAACTGATTGAGAAGCTGCTCCCCAACGGGCCGTTCGCTGTCGAGCGACTCCTGATGCCGGCCTGCCTCGTCGAACCACGTCAGCGACGCCGGCAGGTCGGCAAACGCAATTCCGTTTTCGCAGGCCACTTGCAGTTGGGCGAGCGGGCGATACCCGATGGCCTCTCTCCAGTCGGCAGGGATGTAGCGCCCGCAGCTTATTTGCGCCACGGGGCCGGTGCCCGGAACCGCCCGATCGGAGAAGTCAAGGGACATCATCTGGTAATCCTCACCCGCCGACGCGCCGCCTTGGTGCATCAGGCCGGTCACCCATGTCGGTTCCCGATCAACGACGTACCGGCACCAGTCAACCAACTCGATCAAATCCCGAATGGCCGTGTGCTGCGGTGAACAGCCGGTCAGATGGCACTTGGCCGGCGGTGCCGCGATGCGGCGATGGCAGAAGAGGAGCGACGGTCGGCCCAGTTGTGTGGCAATCAATTCCTTCAGCCGGACGGTAGCCGGGGCCTGCCGGCGGGGAAACTCGGCAACGAACGCGATTCCCGTTTGCTCGACGCGTTGTTTCACCAAGCGGGCCTCTTCCGGCCCCAGGTCCAGGCCCGCCGCGCAGTAGACGGCCTTGCCCGCCTCGCACGCTGCCAGGATCGGCAGGGCACCGTACCATTGGGGGGACAGCATAAGCACTGCGTCGACATCCTCACGTCGGACGAGAACGCGGTATCCGTCCACAGCGCTTGCTCCGAACTCGGCGGCGGCCTGCTGAGCCCGGTGGCACACCTGGTCGCAAATTACCCGGACCTCGAATCGGTCGGACAGGGTGCACAATGCCGGCGCATGCCGTTCCTGCCAGGCATCACCCAGACCAATCAGACCAACTCGGAGCTTCATTAGCAGTCCGTTTGAGGAGCGTTTCAAGGAGCGCGAGGACCGGATTGCCGGAGAGTTGCTCCACAGTTCCAGTGTACCATTTGGCCGAACATGCCGGCAATCCCCGCATGCGGCGACGTTTTTTGACAACGCGATCCGGAGAAACTCCGTGACGAACGCGAGTTCCGCCCCTCGGCGTTCTTCCTTACGCCACTTCAAGCTGCGACGTGCAGTGGGCGCATCGTGTTGCCGCCAGTGGGATACTGGAAAGGCAGTAAGGGCAGTCCTTTGTCGTGGGTTCGGCCGGGGGCGCCGGTTGGGCACGTTGCAGCCGGTTCGCCGCTCGTACAATCGTGAAAATGACAAACGCGATGATCAGAAAGTTGATCACGCCCTGGATGAACAGGCCGTAATTGAGTGTCGGGGCTCCTGCGTCCTGTGCGGCCTTGAGCGACTCGTACGTTTGGCCGCTGAGGCTGACGAACAGGTTGCTGAAGTCAACCTTTCCCAGAATGAGCCCGAGCGGCGGCATGAGGATGTCCTGCACCAGGGAGTTGACGATCGCGCCGAACGCCCCGCCAATAATGACGGCCACGGCCAAATCGAGCACATTCCCGCGCATGATGAACGCCTTGAACTCTTTGAACATTGCCGTTCTCCGAAGAAGAAGTGAGGGTTACAGTAAGAGAATGCCCGCATTATCGCATATCGCCTTCACCGGTCCAGTGGGGTGATTGGTATATTAGCCATTGCCGATTGCGCAGATGCGATCATCGTTTGTTCCGAGGCTGAGATACGCAGGTAACCACGGCCTCAGTGCCGGACTCTGAAACATCCGCTCACGTCATCGCACCACAGCGAGCAGCAGAAGCAAGAGGCCGATACTCAGCCCGAGGAATACATACGCCACAGCGTACACCGTTCGGTACCATCCCGGCAGTGCTCCAAGGCCGAACGTGAGAAACTTGCCTCGGCGGTACAGCGGAAGTTTGGCAATCAGCAGCAACGCGATGCCGGTCAGTGCGCAAACGGCAGCGGTTAGGGCAAGCGTGGGATCGCCCTGCCTCGCACGGAACAGCGCCGGGAGCAGGCACGCCAGAACGAGTCCAACAATTGTGGGCCCAAAGCAGATGGTTAGAAGCACCATCAAGTCGGGCGGAACAGGCCAGTATGACTTTCGGTAGTTCATGCGGCGTCCCCACGATCCGATGCACCTGGGTTACGTGCACAGCAGCCTTCTTCATTCCATTATATCGTGTATTGTGCAAGGGTCAAGCTTTGGTGGGTAGTCACGAGCCGGTTGCGCTGTCAGGAACGCCTTTTCGCATAAGGACTTACGACACGCCCCAAAATCTCTTCCCCGCAAGAG